>JBDTTW010000021.1:0-2741 GCA_039930405.1 bacterium | reverse complement strand
TAACCGAAAACTTTTCGGTGTCGAATTTCTTAATGTAGCCCACGCCGCTCTGACCGTTCATCAGCGCGGACCACGTTGCTTCAACTGAATTGCCAACCGGCGTTATCAGACCCAGTCCGGTAACAACTACGCGACGTGCCAAATCAAGACTCCTTGAAACTCAGTGAAAAGTGAACAGTAAAAAGTGAAGAGGCTGGCCGCGCAATGCGTTCGCCTTTTCACTTTTCACCTTTCACCGTCGTTACTTCTTATGCTGGTCGATGTAGTTATACGCGTCGCGGACACTTTGAATCTTTTCCGCGTCCTCATCGGGGATTTCGATGCCGAACTCTTCTTCAAAGCGCATCACCAACTCCACTGTATCCAACGAGTCCGCCCCCAGGTCATCGATAAAACGGGCGTTGGGCGTTACTTCGTTCTCATCAACGCCTAATTCGTCGACGATAATTTGTTTGACCTTATTCTCGATCTCTTGATCGGGCATCGTTTTGCTCCTCTTGTGATGAAATATCTATTCCGATTTAAGAAACGCCGAGTCCGGCGCCCGCTGCTTTCAAACTCGCCGCGTCCTCGACATTGAAACACTTTACTTCGCGGCTTATCTGCCGCATCAAACCTGACAATACTTTTCCCGGGCCGACTTCAACGAAATTTTCGACATCTTGCTCAAGCAATAATTGCATCGACTCGAGCCAGCGCACCGGCGCCGAAACCTGACGAATCAGCGCGTCGCGCGCCGCATTGGCTGCCTTGTTGGTTGCGGCATCAACATTCGTCACCAGCGGTAGCGACAGATCGTGAAAACTAACGCTTTCCAGGTCAAAAGCCAAACGTTCCTGGGCCGGCAACATTAACGCGCAATGAAAAGGCGCGCTTACATTCAACTTTACAACGCGTTTCGCGCCTGCATTCTTCAACAATTCGCTCGCTCGATCAACTGCTTCAGTGTCGCCGGCGATGACGACCTGGTTCGGCGAGTTGATGTTTGCCGGCGCACAAACCTGGCCTTGTTGCGCTGCGGCACAGGCAGCCTCGATGGCTTTAAGTTCCAAACCCATGACTGCGGCCATCGCACCCACGCCCGGCGGGACGGCTTCCTGCATGTAACGGCCCCGCGCGCGAACGGTCTGAAGCGCCTGGCTAAGCGATAGCGATTTTGCTGCGACCAAAGCTGAATATTCGCCAAGACTGTGTCCGGCAACATACTCCGGTTGCGGAAAGCCTTCCGACTCGATGGTGCGAAGAACTGCGACTGAGACTGTCAGAATTGCCGGCTGCGTATTCTCGGTTAGTTGCAACTCCTCGACTGAGCCTGCGAAGCACAATCGCGAAATCGAAAAATGCAGCGCGTCGTCCGCCTCTTCAAAGATCCGCCTGGCGACTGCAAAGTTCTCTACCAGGTTCTTGCCTATTCCGGGATATTGCGAACCCTGTCCCGGAAAGATGTAAGCTGTCGTCATTGCCGATTGTCGATTGCCAATTGCCAATTGCCGATTTGGAAACTGCGTACGTTTCGCGATAGTGGCTTACCACATTTCAATTCGACTCCAATGCCGCCCGAAAATAATCGGCAATCGGCAATTGGAAATCGGCAATCCCCTCACCAGCGCATCAATACCGCGCCCCAGGTCACGCCGCAGCCAAACGACGCCAGCAGCACAATGTCGTCCTTCTGAATCTTCCCTGCTTCGACGCATTCATCCAGGCCAATCGGAATGGATGCCGATGAAGTGTTGCCATGCATGGCAATGTTGGAATAGACGCGATCCTTGTCAACGTTCAATTTACTCGCGACCGCATCGGTGATTCTCTGGTTGGCCTGGTGCGGAATGAAGAGCTTGACATCATCGGCTGTCAAACCTGCTTCTTGCAAAACCTCGCGAGAAATTTCGGCCATGGACCGGACAGCAACTTTGAACAGCTCGTTGCCCTTCATCTTAAAAAAGTGATCGCCGGCAGCGAGAGTTTCTGTGCTTGCCGGCCGGCGCGTGCCGCCGCCGGGTGAAAAGAGCTGCTCTTCGTACCTGCCGTCGGATCGAATCCGCGCGCCCAAAATTCCGTGATTGTTTTCGACGGCTCCTAACACCGCGGCGCCTGCGCCGTCACCAAACAAAACGCACGTCGCCCGGTCGGTGTAGTCGACATACTGCGTCAGAATTTCGGCGCCAATAACGAGCGCATGCCTGGATTTGCCCGTGCGAATCATCGTGTCGGCCACGGTCAAGCCATACAAAAACCCGGAACAAGCGGCCACCAAATCCATTGCCGCGGCTTTGTTCGCGCCAAGCTCAGCCTGGATGATGCAGCCAGTTGAAGGAAGAATCTGATCAGGCGTGACGGTAGCGCACAGGATCAAGTCGATGTCTGCCGGCTGCAAACCGGCGCGCTCAATTGCCTGACGGGCGGCCTTGACCGCAAAAAGCGAGGTGTACTCACCCGGCGCCGCTTTCCGTCGCTGCTTGATTCCGGTTCGTGACGTAATCCAGTCGTCCGACGTCTCTACAATCTTTTCCAGATCGGCGTTCGTCAGGATTCCTTCAGGATATGAATGACCGGTTCCAAGTATGCCGGCGCGAATTTCTGCCATTAATTCCTCTGTCTTTGTGATCGGTGCGTAATACTATCCACTAGCTGATAAAAAAGCCAAGCTGTTTCCAGACTTTAAGCGGATGCCTGCAGCGCATTCGTTTCCGCAATTCCCTTTTCAATGCGTTCGCTGGCGCGATTCTCCGAAAATTCCT
>JBDTTW010000020.1:0-17648 GCA_039930405.1 bacterium | reverse complement strand
GCAACTTTTCTTGCCTTGGCGTTCTTCACTAACATTAGAAAGAATCAGGCTCCCAGCAATGGAAAGTAGCCGATTGTGAACGTCGCCCGGGATGCGGTGCGCCAGAGAAAATGAACCTATTCAAACCGGCATTCTCGAGTTCACGTCTGATTGCCGCAGTTCTAGCTCTGTTAGTCGCTTGTTCCTCACTGGTTGCGCGCCAGCCGTTCCCGTTCGTCGGCCCATCTCATCCTCAAACGCCTTTAGCGACGGACAAGTTCACCCCCGCAGACAAACTCTTTCTTGAAGATCTCGAGCATCGGTCATTCAATTATTTTTGGGAACAGGCTGATCCGCAGACGGGTCTCGTCCCTGATCGTGCCCGCATGGATGGCTCCGCTCTGGATGAGAATCATCGCAACGTTGCCAGCATCGCCGCGACGGGCTTCGGCCTGACAGTACTTTGCATTGGCGCCGAACGTGAATGGATCAGTCAGGATCAGGCGCGCGAGCGTACCGTCAAAACATTACGATTCTTTGCCGCACAGGCTTTCCAGGAACGCGGTTGGTTCTATCACTGGCTGGATACGAAGACTGGAGAACGCCGGTGGAATAGCGAAGTCTCTTCGATCGATACGGCGCTGCTGCTCGCCGGGGTGCTGACCGCGCGCCAGTATTTCGGCGATGACCCGGAAATACGAAGACTGGCGACGAAAATCTACGAGCGAGTTGACTTTCGCTGGATGCTCAACGGCCATCCATTGTTGCTATCGCATGGTTGGAAACCGGAAACTGGTTTCCTAAAACCTCGCTGGGACACCTATAGTGAAGACACCATTCTTTATTTACTGGCGATTGGATCGCCTAAGCATTCGATCTCGCCGGCATCTTGGTATGCGTTATGGCGTGATCGGTACCGCTACGAAGGCCACATATATTTTACGACTATCGGCGTGCCTTTGTTCATGCATCAATACGCGCATGCCTGGATCGATTATCGTGACCGGCACGAAAGCAGAGGGGACGGAATTGACTATTTTATGAATTCCGTCGCAGCCACGCTTGCGCATCGTGCCTTCTGTATAAACCTGTCGCATGAGTTTCCCAGCTACGGGCCAAACATGTGGGGCATCACCGCTTCAGACAGCGCGAAAGGTTATCTCGCCTGGGCTGGTCCGCCGCGCGATCCGGAAATCGATGGCACTATTGTTCCCTCGGCGGCAGGCGGCTCGTTGATGTTTACTCCGGAGATGTCTATCGCTGCTCTGCGCGAAATGTTCGAGAAGTTTGGTAATCGAATTTACGGTAAATATGGTTTCGTGGATGCGTTCAACTCAAATAGTGGTTGGGTTGACAGCGACGTGATCGGAATTAACGCCGGAATAATACTTTTGAGCGCCGAGAATTCTCGCACGCAGAATGTGTGGAAGTGGTTCATGAGCAACGCGGAAATACCGCGAGCCATGCAGCGAGTCGGACTGGTCAAATACAATGATGACAGAGCAATAAAGACCAGACTTAGAAAAGCAGCATGAACTCATACATGGAATGCGCGGAGGGGGGAACTCGACTTTCCAGACGGGAACGCTTTTTCAACACCCGCTCAAGATGAAACGCGGCAGGCGCCAATGCTTCTCGGAGCTGCCGCGTTTCATTTTCCAATAATGGTGAGCCGAGCAGGGCTCGAACCTGCGACCCGCTGATTAAGAGTCAGCTGCTCTACCAACTGAGCTATCGGCCCATTAAGCGGAAGAAAATTATACGTGGGTAAACTCGCAAGTCAAGCTACGCACACTGCGGGTACCACTCCGCTAGCATCAACACACTGCGGCGGTGGCACAGTTTGGGTTGTCGTTTCAAACTTCTTGTCTTAAATCGGGGCGCGAACTACGCGAAGCGATCTCATTAGCACCGCGGCTTTAGCCCGGTGTCACGTTCTACAAAATGACTCTTTGAACCGTTTCCAACGGTTTCTCGTGCTTCTCCTGCCCACAAAAACCGTTAAAAACGGTTCCTTGCCAATTCCGGTTTGCTATCACCGGGCTGAAGCCGCGGTGCTAATGAGATCGCTTCGCGTTCGTCCGTCGGCGCTCGCAGTAATAGCGGCGCCCCTACGACTGCGATCAATGCTTCAACCACTATTTCGATCGGCAGCAACCTTTGCGCACAACCATCCTTACCTGCGACGTTTGAAGTAGTAGGCTGGATCAGTCGGTGGTCCGGCTATCGACACTAACTCCCATCCCTTTGCGCCAAGCTTGTCCAGGTGTTGTTCCAACACAAAGGCCTCACGCCCAAACGGCACGGACGGTTCCTTTCGCATGCCTGGGTTACCCGTAGGAGTAAGGTTGGTGCTGCTGGGACCGGCGACCGCCAGGTACTCCCACTGCTCTTTCTGGGCTGCATCGTTCCCTTTTGCTTCCTCTTGTCCGGTCGTTTTCACGATTGCGATCGAAGTCACAGCCAGAAATAGGACAGTGGCCATCACTGACGTTCGTTTAAAGACAGTCTTTTTTTCCTTCATGAGAGTCTCCTTTGAAACCGGCAAGTATAAACCAGGAGGGAAAGCGCGAACCCCTTTGGAGTGCGCTGGCCTGGCAGCGCTTTGGTCCGACTGACCTATCTGGCCCGTTACGGTTGAATTGCTCGCCAGTGCGGCGCGGGGCAAAGCGGCGCCAGGCCGCCGCACTCCAAAGAGTTAACGCTTCAATTGATTAGAGGTTTCCAAAGTCTCTACCAAAATAAGAAAAGCGGGGGCCGAATTGGCCCACCGCTTTTTCTGACACTGGAAGAAGTTTGGGACCGGGTTAGGGAAGCGAGATCGCCGGCTCTCCAACGGCCTCAGCTAGCCGCCGCGCACTCGCGTTCAGCAAGCAGCTGGTTAACTTTATCGATGAGTTTGTCGATGTCGGGTTTAGCTATGTAGCCTTGCGCGCCGGCCGCGATCGCCTCGGAACGATGAATCGCATACGCGTCGCCGCTGTAGAAGATGCACGGTACGCCGGGCGTGATCTTAGTTAACTTCTGGCACAACTCCAAACCGCTGCCGTCCGGCAGATGTCGATCAAGTACATAAAGATCAAATTCGGAAGCGGTAGCGAGTTCGAGGGCCTCACTGATAGTCACCGCCGTAACGACTTCATAATCCTCGTTCGACAGAATGAGCCTCATCATCTCCGACGAGTCTTCATGATCGTCGATGCAGAGTATGCGACACTTTGCTTGTGGCATTAGGGGAACCTCCGTAAACCTGGGATCTTTGGATAAAACGGAGAGAGAGGCGGAATTGTAAACTACGTGGACCGTTTGGGCCAGAGCCAAAAAACGGTAAATCGTAAATCGTGAATCGTAAATCGTAAAGAGCGGCGAAATCTTTGGGGAAATGACGTGCAATTGGGAATCAGCGACGAGGCGCGCGCGATTCCAGCATAACTTTAAGTAACTGGTCCACCGCTGCTATTTCTTCATCGTCCGGCGCGAGTTCTTTGTACCTTTCGAGCGCCGCCAACGCCGACGCTAAGTCTCCGACCCGGTGATAAACAAGTGCGAGGTTAAAGTAGACGAGCGAGAAACCCGACTCAATTTGCGAAGCGGCTTCGTAATGCAGCCGCGCGAGGGAAAGTTCACCGGCATCGTAATAAAGATTGCCGAGGTTGTAGTGCGCTTCCACGTGCCGAGGCTCGTGCTTTAGCGCGAGCGTAAAGTTGTCGAGCGCTTTGCCAAGCTGCGCTAGTTCGAGATTGATGATGCCAAGATTGCAATAGGCTTCAGCCACGTTGTCGCCGTCGTTTATCGCTTCCTGATACGACTCGGCAGCTTTCACATCGCCCTGCTCATGCAGCAACAGCGCTTCTTCAAACGGCGTCAGCAGACGCGAAACCCGGCCACGTTCGGCCCCGCGGAAAAGATGCAACTGGCCCTGGAGTTCCGCTTCGATCTGGCGAATGCTTTGGCCCTGCGCGCGCAGCTCGCGCACGCGACGAAACTGCGTCAGCGCCTGAAAGTCATAGCTTAGCTCGTTGTTTGTTCCGGGTGTTGCCTGAATGATGCCTTGCTCAGTCCAACGGCGGATGGTGCGTTCACTAAGACCGAAGAGTTGTTTGATTTCGCCGACGGAGTAGCTGGCCTTGACGCGTTGGTAGTCCGCTTTCGCGGGAACACGTGAGGGAAATGATATGACCTTCTTGTTCTTTTCGTTCATCTAAAACTGTAAAGCACGCCTGTTAGTTTGCGGTCGTGCGTAAAGCAACTGTTTGATTTGGAATTAAAAGTACCTAAACTCTCTTGTTTGCGCGTGACCTCGGGTTCGCTGCGTTATCCCTTGCGTACCGCCGCAAACTAACAGGTTGCTTTACCTTGCTACGACGCTTTGCGCTTCTTTGCCGGCTTTGCTTTGGCCTCTGACTTCACCAGCGTCAATGCTTTCTTCTTTGCAGCCGCCGGCGCGGCCTTGACCATCGGTTTGCGGCTCGAAGCCTGCAAGCTCTTTTTCAACGCGCTCATAATATCAAGTCTGGGCAGTTCTTCAACCTCAAATTCAACGACTTTCTTGCCTTTTATCTTGGACTCGATAAGTTTCTTGAGCGCTTCGTGATACTGATCCGCGGTGTCGATCTCAGATAGTGTCGTGACCATCTGCTCAACCAGCGTAGTCGCGAGTTTCAACTCGTTCTTGTCGAGCTTGGTCGCGCCGTCAATTTCGGGCACGTCTTTCATGCTGCGCAACTCATGAGGATAGTGCAGCTTTTGCAACACCAGACCATTGTCCATAGGAAACACTGCCACCAGGTCTTCGCGATCGCGCAATACAACTTTGCCGATTGCCACTTTTCCAGTCTGCTTCATCACTTCGCGGAGCAACGCATAAGGCTTTTCAGACACTGGTCCATCCGGGCCGGCGAAGTAAGGCGAATCGTAAAACGTCCGCGGAATTTCATCGCTGTCGACGAAACCGATGATGTCAACCGCTTTGGTAGTTTTGATCTTTACCTTGGCGATGTCTTCCGGCTCGATGATCGCATAGCGGTCCGGCTCGTACTGATAGCCTTTGGTAATCTGATCGTTTGAGACGACCTGCTGGCATTTCTTGCAGCGCTTGTCGTAGCCGATTGGACCATAGTCTTCGCGATGAAGTTGATTAAACTGGATCTTTTCGGCCGTCTCGATCGCGTTATAGATGCGAACGGGAATGGCGACGAGCAGAAATCTTATGTGACCTTTCCAAATGGACCTCATTGCGAATGTCTCCGGGGTGACGTCCGGCAAACTCGAGTTTGTCGAACCTGGGGCGGGGGAGCGCGTCCTGCCTCTAGACTGTTACACCGGCTCTCTGGGCCGGTGACGTGGGCGTATTATGCGGCCCGAAGCACTCTAAGTAAAGCCTTATTTTGTTGAGCTTTTCGGCAAGATTTGCCGGTTTGGCTGCGGCAATTTCCACTCTTGGGAATACAGTCAAGAAACCAACCATACCACTCGCGGAGGAGGAACCAATGGTAACGAGAATTTGCAACAGCCGCGCTTGCGATTCCATGGTTCTCAACTCGCATGCAGCAGCGCGTTGCGCATGGCCCGGGCGGATTGCCAGCGCTCCTCAGGATTTTTGACGAGAGCGCGATCGACGATCTCGCAAATCGTAGCGGACAATCCGGGAACACGTTGGCGCAGGGGAATTGGAGGCTGCTCAAAGATCGCTTTGATCGTTTCCGACATGCTGGTGTTCTTACCAATTTTCAATGCCAGCTTGCCGCTGAACAAACTATAAGCGGTCATGCCAACTGCATAGAGGTCCGACTGCGGTTTCACGTCGCGAAAGTTTTTCAGTTGTTCCGGCGGCATGTACGCGAGCGTGCCCGCCATCTCGCCAGCCATGGTCACGCCGCTCATGCCTGATTGGGTAAAGCTTTTTGCCAGTCCAAAGTCCGTTAACTTTGCCGACAAGTCATTGCCTAAACTGCGCACCAGGATATTTTGATCTTTGATGTCGCGATGAATGTAGCCGTGGTCGTGCGCGTGGGACAGCGCGTCGAGCACCTGCGTGATGATTGCGACGGCGTCAGGCGACGAGAGATGACCGCCGCGCGAATCGGCAAGTTTGGCTGCGTCAGCGCCGTCAACGAATTCCGTCACCAGATAGACGACGCCGTTATGCATGCCGCGGTCAATGAACTCGACGATGTTCGGATGCTTCAGCGCCGCGGCGACATCAACCTCGCGCATGAAGCGGCGCATCGCTTTCTCGCTAACGGCAAATTCAGGCAATAGCGTTTTGATGGCCACGCCGCGTCCCGTTTTTTGATCTCGTGCCAGGGTGACGCAACCCATGCCGCCGCGACCGAGTACGCGAATCATCTCGTAACCGGGAATCGGCTGCGGTGTGTTTCGCAATTCGGCGCGACAGTCTTCGCACAAAAAAGTTAGGTGCTCGTCCGTAGTTGCCGCCTGTGCCTGTTCGCTCCGGCCACAGTTTATGCATTGCACTGCAATGACAATCGGTTTAGAGCTTTGGCCTGGCTGCGAAGGTTCGGGTGTCTCCCCCGTAACAACTTCAACCAGCAACACAGTTTCACCGCCCTGAATTTTGTCGCCATTCTGCAGATCGGCCTCCGCAACCTTGCGGCCGTTGACGAACGTTCCATTCGTCGATCCCAAATCGCGCAGATGGCAACGCGGTGGCGAAATTTCCAGCAGGCAATGATGACGAGAGAAGAAGCGATCGTCGGGCAGATAAAGGTGCGAGTCGGCGGTCCGTCCAATAAGAAAAGTGTCAGGCTGTGTGAAGCAAAAGATCCGGTCTTTGTAGGGGCCGGCCAGCACTTTTAAGTTGACTTGCATTGATTAGTCCAAAGTCCAAGGTCCGATCGCCAGCATGCAATCTCCAATTGCCCATGTCCTTTTGGCCATACAGACTTTGGACCTTGGACTTTGGACATTGGACTATCTTTTAATCTCGAGGTCGTCGAAGGCCACTTCCGTGACGTCGCTGGTGTAGAAGCCGACGACGCCGCGCTTGAAGTTTTCCGTATCCGTAATCTTCTCGACGTACTCGCCGTTGATGTAGAACGAAAGCTCGGTCCCGCGCGCGCGCACCTCAAGCTGGTTCTTGCTGGTGCCGGAATGAATGGCACTGGACTTGGCCCAGGGCACAACCGTTGTCTGTTGGCCAGCCTTATGTTTGATAACCTCGTATTGGGGATCCGTGCCGCTGTAGATCAAGAGCGCATAGTCTTCCAACTCACCTGCCTTTGACCTTTGTCCATGCACAATCAAGCCATAGCCTGTCGGTGAAGGCGAACCATCAACGCTGCGGACGCTGACCTTAACGTCTGCATTGCTAGTGTCATAATCGCCACTGGGCGCATACATCACGAGGTACGTTTTATCTTTCGAACGCATGTGGTATTCATCGTTGTCGTACCAGAGATCGCCATACTCACCGCTATCAGTGTTCCATTTTGCTTCCGAGAAATCATCGCTAAACAACGCCGGCAGATTCACGTCAGAATTAGTATTCGCAACATTGCCATTTAAGTTGGTATTGGCATTTGCGTTTCGGTTGCCGTTACGCAAGTTCATATTTCTGTTGTTGCTGTTGTTCGTATTCGCGTTCATGCTCGCCAGTACGATGACCATAATGACCAGGCCAATCGCGATTACGCCCACGATCGCAGCGCCGCCAACAACCCACCAGATCGCACTGGATTTCTTTCGCACAGCCGGACCGGGGATTGATGCAGACGGGGGCGCCCATTGCGGCGGTTGTGAAACCGGCGCTGGTGGTCGCGCCATCTGGGCAGGCGTTTGCGGTGAGGCTGCGCCGCTCGCCGCTGGCAGCGACGGATAAATCTGTGTCGCCGGCGGATTCGTGTCGCGGATTTCGGTGTATCTAACGGTGGCGTTGGGATCAGCGCCGGGCGCCGATTCATTTACCAGAGGCGTGCCGTCTTCGAGACAGAAGTTAAGCGACGCATCGGTATAAGTGCGATTGCAACTAGGGCAAATTTTCATTTTGTTAATGCCTTCGGCGAAAACGCGCCGACCCAATTGGCGACCGTGATAAAGACGGGAAACATTATAGGGAAAGCGCGGAGAGGCTCAAAGGCTGTTAGGCCAAATCGTTCAAACATTCAATGGCTTGCCGCAGCGCCCACAGAATTTGGTGCCGGGCGCGTAGGAGGTACCGCAGGATTTGCAAACGACTTCAACCGAACGCGGCGGGCGCCAATCGAGCGAGCCCGCGCCAATGGGAATGCCGCACTTGCCGCAGAAGCGAATGCCGGCAGGATACTGTGTCTGACAACGCGGACAAGGCACGGTTGCAGCAACAACGTCCGGTTTACTGCCGCTGGCGGCTTGTTTCAGTTCGCTGGTGCCGACGCGCTCAAACGAACGGTTCCCACACCGGCCGCAAAATTTTATTCCTTCAGCGAAACGTGAACCGCATTGCGTGCAGGCCACCACGTGCGGAGCGCTTACCGCGGCTCCGGTGCGGCTATCCAAACTGCCGCCGCGCGATGGGGAAAGGTGTTCGCTTCCGGGCCCGCTCTTAAACTGCGCTTGAATGATTTGCTCGATGCCGTCGGCGCGCACTTCGATTACTCGTTCATCATCAACCTCGCCTGCCCGCGACACGCGCAGCACGTGCTGCCCCGGCACAATGGAGCGCAGCACAACTCGCCCCGAACGACCAACGCTGCCATGACGTTCGTCGTCAACATAGACTTCCGAACCCTGCGGCGCCATTACGATTAAAGGAGAGTCAGCACTTGGCGCCGGCGTCTCCGGCCGTTTGCTGGCAGCCTCATTGAGTTCCTCAAACCATTCGGCGGCATTTTGCGGGCGCGCCTGCGGCTCGCGCTCCAGCGCATGCATGATCGCCTTTTCCACTTCTGAAGAGATATCCGAACGCAGCGTCGATAACGGCGGCGGTGCTTGCATTAGCTTTTGCGCGACAAGCTGAGTCAGGTCGCCGATAAACGGCGGACGTCCGCCCAGCATGTGATAAGCGATTGCACCCAACGCGTAGATGTCGGCGCGTGTGTCGAGTGTCACGCCCGTCTGCATTTGTTCGGGAGCCATGTATTCAGGCGTGCCGATGATGCCGCGCGACTGTGGGCCACTTTCAGAAGTGGCTTCCGAGCGGTCGGCGGTAACGATCTTTGCCAGGCCAAAATCACCGACCTTAACAAACCCGTCGGCCATGCTGCCACCAGCCAGCTTGCGTTTTTGCATCAGGAAAATATTGGCGGGCTTCAGATCGCGGTGCAGAATGCCTTCGTCGTGGGCGGCATCCACACCGGCAACGGCCTGACCGAGGATGGTGATGGTGCGCTGCAGATCGAGCGTGCCTTCGCGGCGCAGCAGTTGATAAAGGCTTTCGCCATCAACGTATTCCATCACTAAAAAGAAAACGCCGTCAGCGCTTTTACCAAAGTCGGTAACATCGACTACGTTGGGATGGCGAATGGAAGCAGCGGCGCGCGCCTCGCGTTCAAAGCGCGCGATGGCTTCACCTTCCTGCAGGTCTTCATCATTGAGGATGTCTGGGCGGACCGTCTTCACGGCAACGCGGCGGGTGACCAGGTTCTGATCGCGGGCCAGGTAAACCTGGCCCATCGCACCGCGCCCGAGGCGTTTCTCGAGCAGGTAACGCGACGAGAGCAGCGCCGGCCCAGGCAACGTGTTTTTGGTTTTAGCCTGATCTTCCGGACACTCGAGGATGTCGTCTTCGTAGCAACGCTCGCAACGGGGGCATTCGCGCATGCAATTGATTCTCGATGAAAGTTAAGCCGCAGCCGGCAAATCGGAACAACAACCGGAACACCTGGTCGCCGCAATCGGAATTTTGGAAACGCAGTAAGGACATGCCTTCGTTAGTTCGACCACTTCCACCTGCTTGCGTTTATTGATCGCCCTGATGATTAGGAATACAACGAAGGCGATGATCAGGAAACTGATCACGTCGTTCAGGAACACGCCATAGGCAATTACCGGCAGGCCCCTGACCTGCGCATCGGCCAGCGACGCCGGGTTTTTGCCGGAAATGTCGATGAACAGATTTGCAAAGTCGACGCCACCAAGCAGCAGGCCGATGGGCGGCATGATGATTCCTTCCACCAGCGACGTGACGAGTTTGCCAAAGGCCGCGCCAATGATTACCGCCACCGCCAAATCGATTACGTTGCCACGCGCGATGAACTCACGAAATTCTTTTATCATTTCCGGGGCTCCTTTTTAGACTGTAAAGCAAACTCTTAGTTTGCGTTGGTAGCCGATCCTTCAAGGTGAGCGGTGACATAACACTGCAAACTAACAGTTTGCTTTGCGATTGGCAGAGCTACTGGCACTTCTTTGCTGCTTTGTATCCGGCCTTTTCGGCTTCTTCAGCGCTCTTAAAAACAATGCGATTCGTTTCTTTCAACTCGGTGTCCGGCCGGCAAGCGTACGAATAATAAACCTTGCTTTGCCGATCGGCCATTATTTCGCTGCTACTCTCGGCAGCGGCCGTCTCTTCCTGATCTTTTGCTTCGCGCCGCGCCGCTATTGTTTTCTCAGCAGTCTCGTCAATCACGTGAAAGCTCGCGCCGCCTGCCACCATTGAAAGCGTGATTTGAAAGTCGGCACAGCGAAGGCGACTGCCGCGCATTTTCCACGATTCCCAGGCGTTGGGTAAGTGCAGCGACTGTGAAATCCCGGCGACAAAATCGGGCACAGTTTGCCATTTGTACGAGCTTTCATAGCCGAGCCAAAGCGAACTGAGCCGGTTGTCAAGAAAGTCCAGCGAGATGGTCCTGACTCCCGCGAAGGCGGTCTTATCGAGATCGGAAGTGAAGTCCGGGTTCGTCGTCGTCTTGGAGACACCAAAGTCGTCAACGGGTCCCAAAGCGATTTGTGGCAAACGTACCTTGACTTGTTCGGTTGTCATGCCGAGCTGAAAACCAAACAACTCCGCACTCGGCGGAACGTCTGCCAGTTTCATTGAACACTGCGTCGTTTGCGCGCGAGCCTGCATCGCGCCTCCGAAAAGTGAAAGCAAAGTTGCGCCCACTAGTAACCATAATTTTTCGCGAAGAGCTGATGAAGGTAAGGTCATAAAATCAGATCGTTATTCGATGAGAGACTGAATGAGTTTTTCCAGTTCGTCCGGCTCGAAGGGCGTGGACACGTATTCATTACATCCGGCGGCGAGTGCTTGTTCACGAAACTGGTCTGCGCCATAGGCCGAGACTGCGATAATCGGCAGAACCGTGGAATCTTTCAGCGCCCGAATTCTACGCGTGGCTGACAGCCCATCAAGCTCCGGCATCTCGACGTCCATGATTATCAAATCCGGCTCGAGCTCACGCGCTTTCGCGATGGCTTCATTGCCGTTTTCCGCCTCCACCACTTGGTAGCCTCTTTTTTGCAGCCACGTTCGTAAAAGCAGCCGCGTGTCGTCGAAGTCGTCGACTACTAGAATCGTAGGGCGAGGGTCGTTTTGATTTTGAAGTTCGGGCGACATGACAGTTTGGCAACGGAAAAGGGGGAGTTGGTACCCGCGGCAGGGGTCGAACCTGCGACCTCTCGCTCCGGAGGCGAGCGCTCTAATCCACTGAGCTACGCGGGCAAATCGGGAGCAGGAAAAGATAGCACAGCGGCGCGCCGGCTCGCTATCAGCCTTCCGAATTGTTAACGCGAGTAGCGCAGAATAGCTTCGGTAAGCAGAAAAGTAAGCGCAGCGATCGAGCCCGCTGCAGGGATGGTGAGAATCCACGCCCAAACGATTCGGCCGGCGACACCCCATTTGACTGCTGAAAGGCGCCGCGTTGCGCCTACGCCAACGATAGCGCCGGTAATGGTGTGGGTAGTTGAAACCGGAGTGCCGGTCAGAGTCACATAAGCAAGCGTAAGGGCCGCACCCGTCTCGGCGCAAAAACCGCCGATAGGCCGGAGCTTGGTTATTTTCGAACCCATCGTGTGCACGATGCGCCAGCCGCCGGAAAGCGTGCCGAGCGCGATTGCGCCGTGAGCGATTAGCACCACCCACAGCGGAATCGCGGGGATTTGTCCGTTTGGTCCATAAGCCAGAATTCCGCCCGCGGCCAGCACCGCGGTAATTATGCCCATCGTTTTCTGCGCGTCATTGCCCCCATGGCCGAGCGAGAAAGCGGCGGCTGAAAAAAGTTGACCGCGCCGGAAAAACCTATCGACGTTTTTTGGAGTTGTTCTTCTAAAAATCCAGTGAACCAATACCATCAAAGCAAATCCGAGCAGCATACCAATCAATGGTGACAAGATAATGAACTTGATCGTGCGAAACCAGACATCGGTTTTCAGTAAACCGTGATAGCCGCGAAAGGCCGCAATGCCGGCGCCGGCGTACCCGCCAAGCAACGCGTGTGAGCTGGAGGTAGGCAGACCTAAATACCACGTTATGAGGTTCCAGATAATTGCTCCCAGCAACGCGCACAGCAGAACGTACAAACGCAGATCGGCGCTGATTAAGTCCATGCGCACACCATCGCCGATTGCTTTTGCGACCCGCGTGCCAAATACAGCAAAAGCTACAAAATTAAAAAACGCCGCCCACAAGACGGCTACGCCTGGCGAGAGAACGCGCGTGGAAACTACCGTGGCGATCGAGTTCGCCGCGTCATGAAAGCCGTTGATATAGTCGAAGACCAGGGCCAGGCCGACCAGAACGAGAACGAACGCGAAGGTGGTAGTCATGGTAGGGAAAAAGTGCTGAGTGCTGAGCAATGAGCAATGAGTGATGAGTAATGAGCGATGAGTGCTGAGTGGTTTTGATCTGCTCGCCCGAATCTTTGAGATGCTCTCCACTCAATACTCAGCACTCATTACTCATTGCTCATTGCTCAGCCCTCTCTCAAGTGTGTTTAATAATTACACTCTCAATAATATTAGCTACGTTCTCGCAACGGTCCACGGCTGCCTCAAGCTTTTCATAAACCTCTTTCCATTTGAGCACCGTTAACGCGTCGTGTTCGTCGTGGAACAGTTCGGCAATGGCCGCGTGATAGATGTCGTCGCCCTCATTTTCCAACCGATGAATTTCCACCAAGCGCTGAGTTACGTTCTTTGGTCGCTTGAGCGTTGAGACAATCTCTTTAAGTTGTTCGGCCATGCGTTCGATCACGTCCGCGAAATCGCGGGCGTAGTCGGTTATCTCGTGCACGTCGAAAATGATTATCGCCCGGGCGGCGTCGTCAATTAGATCGACAATGTCGTCGAGCGCGGTCGACATCGTGTAGATATCTTCGCGGTCAAATGGGGTAATGAACGACTTATTCAGCTTGGTGGAAATACTGTGCGTCAACTCGTCGCAGGCGTGCTCAAGACCCTTGATCCGCCTGGCGTACTCGGCGTAGTCGTGATTCTTGTCCGCCAGCATTTCCTTCAGTTCGCGCGCAGCCGAAGAGATGTACAGCGTCATTTGAATAAAAAGGTCGAAGTACTGTTCTTCGCGCGGCAGGAAATTGAGTAAACCCATTTAGGAGTTCCTTAACATGATATTCAGATGGATTTCAGGCGAAGGCGCACTATAGCCCAGCGCTCGTTCGCCTGTCTATGGTATTTCCTTTTTGGCTCGGCACTATCGAGAGATTTGTCAGCTGGCGCGTGTTTCAGCGTGTCTGCCCACTTGCAAAAGCCGCGCGCAGTCGTATATCAGTTGTCTCGGATGAATAACAAGAGTCACTTTTCGCAGGTTGTTTCTGTGCTGCGCCTGGAGTCGCAGGCCATTGCCGAGACGGCGGCGCGTCTCAACGCTGATGACGTTGAGCGGGTCGTAGGGTTGCTGGTCGGCTGTCGCGGCAAGATTGTAATTCTCGGCGTCGGCAAGTCGGGCATCATCGCGCAGAAAATTGCCGCAACGATGACCAGCACGGGCTCAGCCGCAATTAACCTGCACCCGTCGGATGCACTACACGGCGGCATGGGAATCATCAACCCGGACGACGTCGTTATGATTCTCAGCAACAGCGGCGAGACGAGCGAATTGCTTGAACTGCTGCCGTACCTCAAGCGCCGCAGCGTTTCAATCATCGCTGTGGTCGGTAATCCAGACTCGACACTGGCCCGCCGCGCTGACGCAATAATCGACGCTTCAGTTGATGCCGAAGCGTGCCCGCTGAATCTTGCGCCGACGACGAGCACCAGCGTGGCGCT
This sequence comes from bacterium, assembly GCA_039930405.1. Taxonomy (GTDB): domain Bacteria; phylum Acidobacteriota; class Blastocatellia; order Pyrinomonadales; family Pyrinomonadaceae; genus PSRF01. The sequence continues at coordinate 3,506 of JBDTTW010000020.1, read as the reverse complement.
GGCGATTGGCGATGCGCTGGCGCTGACGCTAATGCAAGTAAAAGGACTGACGCCAAACGATTTTGCGGTCAACCATCCAGCCGGGCAGTTAGGGAAGCGCCTGACGTTGACGGTCGCGGATCTGATGCACAGCGGCGACGCCAACCCGACTATTCAATTGCGAGCGGAGTGGCTGCAAATTGTGAAAGCAATCAGCGACGGCGGGCTTGGCGCGGTGAATGTTATCGACGATGGCGGACACCTTGCAGGTGTGATTACTGACGGCGATTTACGGCGCGCGTTGCAGCGTTTGGACCATGGGCCATTGGCAGCTCTTAAGTCCGAAGAGATCATGACGAAGGACCCGGTAGTTGCCGGACCCGGCTTGCTGGCCTATGACGCTTTGCGTTTGATGGAAGACCGCAGCTCGCAGATTTCAGTGCTGCCGGTGGTGGATGCGAATCGAGTTTGCGTGGGATTGATCAGACTTCACGACATCGTTCGCAGCGGGCTGTAAAAAAAGTCCAAAGTCCAATGTCCAAAGTCCAAAGTCTGCTTAGCATGACTTGAGCCGTTCGACTGCAGGCAGGCTACGTCACTAAACAAGAAGAAGTCGAAAACTCTTTTCGAGTACAAGGACTCAACTGGCCGAAAGCAGACTTTGGACTTTGGACTTTGGACTTGGGACTTGGGAAGTCGGACTTTGGACCAGTCGTTCCGGCATATCCACGATATCCCACGCCGAACGCATGCGCAGAAGTTTCGACATCAATCCCGCGTGCATGATGTGACCGCTGCGCTCGGCGACCACCTTTCCCAGGATCGGCATTCCCAACAACGCGAGATCGCCAATGATGTCCAGAATCTTGTGACGCACAAACTCATCGCGAAAGCGCAGGCCAGTTTCATTGAGCATGCCGTTCGGCGTTAGCACGATGGCATTATCCAACGACCCGCCGCGAATCAGGTTCGCCCGCCGCAACGCTTCAATCTCATGAGTAAAACCAAACGTGCGGGCGGCGGCGATCTCGCGACTAAAGGCGCCGTCGTTCAAATGAAGAGAAAACTTTTGTATGCCAATTAGCGGGTGAGGGAAGTCGATCAAACAATCGATCTCGTAATGGTCGCCGGGCTCGACGCTAATGCGCCGGTCGCCCTGCTGAAACGAAACTTTTTCACGAACCAGCAGCGCGCGGCGAGCCAACGGCTGTTCGACAATTCCCGCCTGCTCGATCATCTCGGCAAAGACTTCCGCTGAACCGTCGAGAATCGGAATCTCCAGGTTGTCGACATCGATGTAAACATTATCGACGCCCAGACCGCGCAGCGCCGACAGCAAATGCTCAACGGTCGAGAGCATCACGCCGGTGCGCATCAACGTTGTCGCGTAACCGCAATGCGCCACCGACTCAACCGTCGCAGGAATCTCAAAGCCGCCGAGATCGGTGCGACGAAAGACATAGCCAGTGTCAGGCGGCGCTGGAGTCAGCCGCACTTTTACCGGCACCGCCGTGTGCAGGCCGACGCCGTCCGTTTCAACTGACGAACCCAATGTGGTTTGCTTGATCAAGTCTAATGAGTCCTTTTGCGAATTAGAAAAATTTTCAGCGCAGATTTAATGAGCAATGATTGTGCCGATACCCAACCGCATGTAATCGACGCATGGGGCCAGAGACGTGTGGCTCAGATGCTACACCTGTCAGGAATCAAAGGAGCGAATGCCACAGTTGAGCTCAAGAAGTCAGAGTCCAACCTTTACGGTTTGCGTGTTACCCCGGCTGCAAGCTGAGGCTTGTGCTCTTAACTAGAGCGCTCAATTGACACTCCGAAACCGCCTCTCTATCATCGAAACACATGCCAACAAAGCAAGCTCCGGCTGGTGCCCAACCGGTCGAACGAGTTTTTCTGATCGATTCCATGTCGCATATCTTCCGCGCATTTTTTGCGCCGATGGCGAATCGCGCGGCGCCTCTCGCTAATTCCAAAGGCCAGGTAACACAGGCCGTTTACATCTTCACAAATATGCTGCGCAAGCTGCTGCAGGATGAGAAGCCTAATTACATCGCCGCGATTTTTGAATCCGGCGAAAAAACTTTTCGTCACGAGACGTTTGCCGACTACAAAGCCAACCGGCTGGCAATGCCGGAAGATCTCGCATCGCAACTCCCGTACATTAGACGGCTCTGCGAAGCGTTTAATATTCCGGTCATCAATTCTCCCGGCTACGAGGCTGACGACGTGATTGGCACGCTCGCTAAAAAAGTCGCTGAACAAAAGCTGCAGGCGGTGATTGTTTCAAATGACAAGGATATGTGCCAGCTCGTTGCAGATCCCTACGTGGTCTGCATGCGCACAAACTCCCAGGTGGTGAAGCGCAAGGAATACGTGCCGCCGATCGAGTGGTGCGACGAAGCCTGGGTCGAGAAAAAATTCGGCGTGCCTGCCAACAAAGTCGTCGATTTGCTCGGTCTGATGGGCGACTCGATCGACAACATTCCCGGCGCGCCCGGCATTGGCGCAAAGGGTGCGGTGCAAATCATTACGCAGTTTGGCTCGATTGATAAGGCGCTCGAGCGCTGGGAAGAAGTGAAGCACAAGACCTATCGCGAATCGCTGCATAACAATCCGGCTTTGATTCGCCAATCGCGTGAGTTGGCGCGGATACGCCTCGATCTCGACGTCGAGCTGGACCTCGACCAGATTAAGGCCCGGCCACCGGATCGCGCTGCGGCTTACGAACTCTTCAAGGAGTTGGAGTTTTCAGCGCTCACGCGCGAATTTGCAGACGGCGCAAGCCAGCCGGTTGCGGAGAGCGGATCCGTCAACTATGAAATAATCGATTCGCGTGCCGGGCTGGACCGCTTGATCAAAACGTTCTGGGATGCCGAGAGTGTCGCCATCGCCGTCGCGGATTCGACGCCTGCTGATAGCGACGCGCAGCAATGCGCCTTTGATTACGAGGCGGCTTCGGTGCTGGCGTTCTCAACCGCGCCCGGCACCGCGGCTGTCATGGATTTGGATAAATTTGCGGCAGGACGCAACGAAGCAACCGCAGCGCTGCGTGAAGTTTTGTCGAACGGGCTGATTGAAAAGTCTGTTCACGATTTGAAGCGAGCCATTGGTTTGCTGAGCGGTCTGGACATTACGCTCGAGGGCGTCAAGGACGACACCTTCCTGGCTGCTTACCTGATCGATCCGAATCGCAGCAAGTATGAGCTTGGTGATCTTGCGCGCGAGGCGGCCGAGGTTGAGAAAGCTGCAAAGCCGGAAAGCGGCTGGACTGATGCGCAGTGGGACACGGCGGTCGCGGCTGACCTGACGGCGCAAACCGCGCGCGTAATGCATCAACGCATTCTCGAAAAGAAACTGGAAACGATTTACACCGAGATGGAGCTGCCATTGGCGCCGCTCTTGTTTCGCATGGAGCAAGCGGGGTTGAAGGTGGACCGCGCCACGCTTTCCGATCTTTCGAATTTTCTGGGAATCGAGTTGAAAAAACTCACGATCAAGATTTACGAGCTGGCCGG
>JBDTTW010000019.1:0-11843 GCA_039930405.1 bacterium | reverse complement strand
CCAAAGCGACGTCAATATTCTCTCTCGTGATAATCAACGGCGGCGACCAGCGAATAGTGTTTGCTCCAGCGCCCAGCACGATCATCCCTCGTTCAAAGCAAGCCATCTCAACGCGATCGCGAAGTTCTGCATCCGGCTTGTTTGAAGCACGGTCGCTGACGAGTTCAACTCCCAGCATCAGTCCCATGCCGCGAACGTCGCCGATGCAATCGTATTTCTTTTGCAAGCGCTCGAGCCCCGCTTTCAGGTAAGCACCAACTTCTGCGCTATTCTGCACCAAGCCCCCCTGCAACAACTCAATCGTCTTGAGTGCTGCCGCGATGCACACCGGGTTGCCGCCAAAGGTCGAGGCATGCGCACCGGGTTTCCAATCCATCAAGTCAGCGCGCGCGACGCAGGCGCCAATCGGTAAGCCTGAGCCAATCCCTTTGGCGATGGTCACGATGTCCGGTTGCACGTCGTAGTACTCACAGGCAAACATCTTTCCGGTGCGGCCCATTCCCGATTGCACTTCATCCACAATCAACAGAATGCCGTGCTCGTCGCAAATGCGGCGCAGTCCTTTCAGGAAATCTTTCGGGGCCGGCACATAGCCGCCTTCGCCCTGCACCGCTTCCACCACGATGGCGGCAACTTCTTCCGGCGGTGTAGTCGTTTTGAACAGCCGCTCGGTAATCCAATTAAGCGCACCCTGACTCGCGCCGCCGTCGCCGCAGTCAGCCGCATTGAATGGATTGCGAAATTCATTCGGGTAGGGAACGTGAATAACGTCGAGCGCCTGGCGTTTGAAACCAAGGCGCTGCGCGGACTTTGATGAAGTCAACGAAAGCGAGCCCATCGTGCGGCCGTGAAAGCTATTGAAGAACGCGATGAACTTCTCGCGACCGGTTGCATGCATCGCCAGCTTCAACGCAGTCTCGACAGCTTCGGTGCCGCTGTTTGCGAAATGAGTTTTGGTAGGCGAGGGAACCGGCACAATCTCATCAAGTTTTTTCGCCAGCGCTGGCATGTGTCGATAGTAGTAGTCGGTGCCGCACATGTGAATGAGTTGTTCCGCCTGCTCCTGAATCGCGCGCACAACTTCCGGATGGCAGTGGCCCGTCGAACAAACGGCGACGCCGGCGTTGCAATCGAGAAAAACATTGCCGTCGACGTCTTCCACCCAAACGCCCTGTGCGCGTTCGGCGACCAGTTTGAATGAAGGTCGGGGATAAGAAGGCGTAACAAACTGTGTGTCTGCCGCGATGATTTCTTTGCCTTTTGGACCAGGCAGTTCGGTTTTGATTTCGGGTCGCTTCGGTGCGATAGCAGTGGTCGACATTTGTTTCTCTCCTGGTTGGACAAAAGCGTCACTTAAAGACGATGCGGCGCGTTAACGACATTTACAGTCATCAACGAATCAGCGACAAGTACTAAGGAAAGACTGCTAATCCGCGAAGAGGTCGGAGCGGCTGTCGAGGGGGCGATGATCCAGATTTGTCTTATTACACACGGCGCAAACCTCGTTGCCTGTTAATGAGCGGGATTTGTTATTCAGCGTGCTGGGATATTACCACGGCATCAGGCCGCACTTCTACCGCCTCGCCGAGCGTTGAGGGTTGCTGGCGGCCGGGCGCGGCAAGCGGCGCATATTCTGCAAATGATTTGCGAATCATTTCTCTCGCTGGCGGTTCAGGCCATATGCTCAGGCGCCCGCCAAAGCGATGCGAAAGAACGCGCGAACGAAAGTAGTTCTCGTGCTCCCACTCAACTTCGGCCATCGTTAGCAAGCAGTCCAAAAATTCATCGTGCCCGGCATCGCGCGCGTAGCGCGCCGCAGATTCATATTCGCGAATGTTGTGACTCTCGAGCCTGCCTGCACCGTACATCGGCGCCAACCAGCCAGTGAAGTGACATAAGAAGCCAAGCACGTAGCCAACAATTGCTGCGCGCAATTCACGCGCGCGGCTGGGGCGCGTTTGAAACTTGTCGAGCATCTCGCCTACCAGCTCGCGATGATGCCATTCTTCATTTTCGATTTGCAGAATGCGCTCTCGCTCGCCTGTGTCCGATACGGAGTGCCAGTGACCGCGGTAAGCATAAGCAGCCGCCAACTCAGCCGAGTAGGCGACTTTGAGAAGAGCAAGGAGTTTGTCTTGATGCTTTTTTTCGACACGGGCCTAGGGCACAAAGTTATAGACGATCACGCCAGTTACTTTCACCGGCGTGCCAGACAATTTCGTTGGCGCAAAGCGCGCTTGCCGCGCTGCTGCGGTTGCTGCCGCGCGCAACAATGGGTGACCGCTCACCGCACTCGCTGACGTTACATTTCCCTTTTCGTCAATTGTGACTTGCACGTTGACGGCGCCTGAAGCGTGAACCGCTCTTGCTGCGGGTGGATAAGGAGGCTGCGGCAAACTGATAGCCTTGCCGTTGAGCACGCCACCGGAAATCGGCGCGTGACTTCCGGCAACCGGAGTTTCAGTTTTCACTTCAGCTTTATCAACAGCCGCTGGTTTCGGTGGTGGTGGCGGAGTTATTTCATTGGGAACTGAAGGGGTGGGAACTGAAGGGCTCGGAGTTTCAGCGTCCACCGAAGGGGAGGGAGTTGGACGAACACCGAAAGTCTCCTGCGCTTCCTTTTCCGAACCGCCGATGTCATCTATTTTCCAGGAGCCAGCTTCTTTACTGAGGTCAAATACGAGTTTTATAGAGTCGGTGCGATCCTTGTTGTGGTAAATGCCGGAGACGCGCGCTGTGTCTCCTTTGGTAATTTCCTTGATGTCGTCGAATGAATACGGGCCGGATGCGGCTGCGGACTTCTTGCACATCTCCGCAAATTGTTGATTGTTGGTTTTGATTCTTTCGAGCCCCATTGACTGGATACCCTTACTGGAAAAAAGCTTCGTCATGGCAGCGGCATCGCCTTTTTGTGCCGCAGACATAAAACTCTTCGCGGTCGCAGCTGGGCCCCAAATCAAGCTGCAGCCGGCAACACTAAGTAGTAAAAACAAAATAATGAAATTGCGTTTCATGATCCCTCCAGATTCGGCCGGTATGTCAAGGAATTGCGTGCGGCGATAGGCGCACTTTCTTGACAGTGCTCAGATCGACGGATAAACTCGCGCTCTTTCAAATCCTAGCATTCTTAAATACAAATTGCGCAGGAACATTTCGCTGCAAACGCGACTTGGCCCTGCGCCAACGAAAGGATCAAACATGGCTGCGCGAAATAAGATAACTGTGGTTGGCGCCGGTAACGTTGGTGCGACTGCCGCTCATTGGCTGGCGGCAAAAGAATTGGGTGACGTCATGCTCGTCGATATCGTGGAGGGCGTGCCGCAAGGCAAGGCACTCGATCTCGCGCAAGCGGCGCCGATCGAAGGCTTTGATGTGCGCCTCACCGGTCTGAACAGTTACGACGGAACGGAAAACTCCGACGTAGTCATCATCACGGCAGGCTTGCCGCGTAAGCCGGGCATGAGTCGCGACGACTTGCTGAAAACAAACGCCGACATTGTTTCCAAAGTCGTCGATGAAGTCGTTAGCCGGTCGCCTGAATCAATTCTGATCATCGTTTCCAATCCGCTGGATGCAATGTGCCAGGTTGCATTAAAGCGTTCAGGCTTTCCCAAACATCGGGTCATCGGCATGGCCGGAGTGCTTGATTCGGCGCGCATGCGTTGCTTCCTGGCCGAGGCGCTCGACGTGTCGGTTGAGAACGTGACAGCGTTCGTGCTGGGCGGGCATGGCGACACGATGGTGCCGTTGCCGCGCTTCTCCACTTGCGCCGGCATTCCCATTCCCGAGTTACTTTCTAAAGATCAAATCGATGCGATCGTAAAGCGCACTGCAAACGGCGGCGCTGAAATTGTCAGTTTGCTTAAGACTGGTTCAGCCTACTACGCCCCGTCGGCTGCTGCGGTTGAGATGACCGAAGCGATCTTGAAAGACAAGAAGAAAATTCTGCCGTGCGCGGCGTACCTCGAAGGCGAGTATGGCATCAACGGACTCTATGTCGGCGTGCCTTGCAAGCTTGGCGCGCGCGGGTTGGAACAGATCATCGAAATCAATCTGACTGCCGAAGAACGGATCGCCTTGCAGAAGAGCGCGGCGGCGGTACAAGAGCTGGTTAACGTGGTCGGCGCATAGTTCTTCTGCCAACCCAAGATGCAAAAGAAACGGCGTAGCCAATCTGGCTACGCCGTTTGTCTATGAGGTGCCTGCGCACCCGCTTGTTTAAGGTGCTGGTTTAGTTTGGACCAAATCGTGCACGGTATTCAGGAGCGGTGATGAAGGCTTTTACCATGTCCGATTTCTGGAAGTCGCCGCCGGCGGCATTGAGTTTGGCCAACCAGAATTGGTAACCAGCGTCATTGTTGTCGGGCGCATCCGTCGGGTTTCGTCTTAGGTAACCGAAGTATTCCATCAGAACAAATGCCGGACTAGCCTCTGCAGTCCTCACGGAATTGGAATCCGTGACGGAGCGGAGTGCCGCTGTTCGGGCCAAGGGAACGGTTCCCTGAGCGTTATAGGCTGCGATCGCAGCATTGCGTTCCGCCGTCGTCGGTGTAACGCCTGCCGAGGTGAATAGCGCATCCACAAACGTCGCCGCCGTGGTAAAGGAAGCATAGGCCGTAGTAAACGCTGAACTGTTAACTACACCCAATGCATAGGCTTGTTTGTTAGTCTCAAGCAAGGCATCGGCACCGGCCTGTCCGATAATCACGCCCTCACCGATGGTGGATTGCGCGCGTATCAGTTCAAGGTAAGTCAGGCGCGTTGCCGGCTCCGCAGACTTCCTGGCAAACGCTGAGCGCTGGAGCCGTGTGGCATAGCCTCCGGTGTCCTGGAACTCGATTGACAGGAAGAAGGCACCCGATACTTGCACCCGCTTAGTGCTAATGCAGGCCGCGTCTGCTCCGCACGCGATGATTATGTTGCTCCAGAAACTCAGACCCGCAGCATCGGGCTGACGATTGAGGAAGTCCAGGTAGTGCTGTCTGACGAAGAACTGGGCGTTATCGATCGGGTTACTGGTCGGAGCCGTGAAATCATCGTCCATGATCGTGACGGGAGTCGTTGTTTGGCTGCCGAGTGAAATACCATTACCCGTGGGATTGCTCAGGGTAACGTTAAATGTTTCATCTCCCTCCACGTAAACATCATTGACGATTGGCACAGAAATAATCTTGCTGGTCTCGCCGTCCGCGAACTTTAGAGTGCCCAGCTTAATAGTGTAGTCACCCTTTTGTGTCGCAGTGCCATCGCTGGTGGCATAGTCGACGGTCGCTGCGCCGACACTGCCGCCGGTCCGAGTAACCACCAGATTAGCCGCGGGTGCGCTTTCCGGAACGTTCAGCGCGGAGGCGGCAAGTTGGAAGGTTTGTGGTTGCCGTACGGTGACCGTGAATTGACAAGTCGCGGTGTTACCGGACGCGTCAGTGTTGGTGGCCGTTACGGTAGTGGTGCCGAGATTGAAGGTCGAACCCGAGGCCGGGTTGTAACTAAGCACAGCTCCCGGGCAGTTGTCGGTTCCGGTTGCCGCATACGTCACTGCTGTCGACGTTGCGTTCGGCGCTGTTTGCGCGTTGATGTTTGCCGGGCAGGTAATTGTGGGCGGTTGGGTGTCATTCACCCTGACAGTAAAGCTGCTTGTTGCTCCCGATGTCGTGGTGACGTTCACCGTAGTCGTACCGACCGGGAAGAAAGATCCCGAAGCCGGACTCACGCTGACCACACCGCAAGTGCCGGAGGTCGTCGGAGCCGGGAAGGTGACCACTGCGCCGCATTGATTTGGATCGTTAGACACCGTGAGGTTGGGCATGGGCGTGATTGAACACGCCTGACATTCGCCTCCACCAGGCGGTTGCCCGGCGCCCAAACCTGAGACAGTGACGGTATAGGGCGTGGCTGCCGTGCCGGCGTTAACTTCCATCACCACGACAACCAGAGTTTGACCGGCTGGTACGGTAACCTGCCAGCTTACGGTTGGATTACTCCCGCCCGGATCCCCCAGATAGTTGTTGCAGAAAGTTGTATCCGTGGGGCTGTAGCTGCCCAGGTACGCACCTGCGATTAGGCTTACTCCGCCAGTGGATGCCAGGGTAATGGTTGGACAGCTAGCAAGCGAACTGGTGCTGACGAACGTGAGTTGATCAAATGATCTGCCTCCGGTCCCAAACCCGTTAGGGCAAGCCTTAGCCGTACCGCATACACTTGTGATCGTGTTACGTCCCAGCCGCCCCTGGGTCGTGTCAGGATCAGCCGGATCCAGACTGCCGTTGACGGTTATGGGTGGTTGCGTTTCGCTACATGTCGGAAGCGTAAAGTTACTCGTAGTGCTGCCGCCGGTAAAGACAGCCGTCAAGGTAAACTGGATCGGCGTACCACAGACAAAGCCGGGTGCAGTGCTGATGGAATAGGGAACCAGGTTGTTGCCATTTCCATCGATCGGAATATCCGCATACGGCGAATGTGACTGGGTGATGGTGACACCGGGAGTCGAAGTTGAGAGTGTTGTCGTAATGTTTCTGGCCGGTGCGCAACCGGTGTTATCAAGCCGCACCGTCAAGGTGTTGCATTCATTCGGGTCGATGACGGCGTTGCCATTGCCGCCGGCAACGGTAACTGAGGCAGGATTCGTAGTATCCACAATGGTCTTCGCTGCACCATTGAGGCAAACATTAATGGTTGAGGTAGCGCCATTGGTTACGTTCACCGTCGTCGTGGTGGACGGAGTGCAGTCGCGATTAATGTTAGCCGTAACAGTAGCGGTGTACGTACCCGGAGCCACATTGAATGAATAAGTCCCGTTGGCTTTTGTTGTAGCCGAAAATCCGTTCGAAAGCTGCACGATCGCACCGCCCAGCGGCACGCCGGAATCGCAGGCTGTAATCGTTCCGCTAACAGTTCCCTGGGCTGGAGCCGCACACGTCGGAAACTTGAAGCGCCCGATTCGGGTGCGCCAGTTAAACGAACTGTTGGTGGCGTAATACTGATTGGTCGTCCAGAAAGTACAATCATCCGTCGGATCAAGTTGTAATGATTGGTAATCGCCCCAGCGGTTGGAACTTCCGAGCTGCACTGCGGTGCCGGCAAACATGGTTTGTTCACCAGTCAGGCCGCCGAGAGCGTTGAAGTCTCGACCCGCGTAACGGATCGACGGGACCACACTGGTGCTGGAAACGCTGTAACTGACCGCGAGATTTCCCATGTGGTCAATCGCTGCGCTCGGAAGCCAGCGATTCAGACCGGTCGCAGGATTTGCCGCATCCGGCGAAAAGGTAGCGTTATCGTAGAGCAGGAATGGACCGCCAGGAGAGCTGCGTTGTAACTGGAAATAGCGAACGCCCGCTTGATAGAGAGTTCTGTTCGTCGGGGCCACGCCGCTGACGTTTACGGTTGTGCTGGATACGAGGGTTTCAACGCCCCCACGATTGATGTATTGCAACCGGTACATCAAATGGTACTCGATGGAATCAAGGGAGTCGGTGCCGACTGCGGGTGCCGGCTCCTTTATGTCGGACCTTCCCGGAGCGCTGCGCGGGTCGAAAGACGCAACCAGAACCGGGCTTTCCGGTCGTTCGATAAAAGTTGAATTGGCTGGAGTCGCGAAGTCGGCGTGGAAGTCAAATAGCCTCAGCGCATCCTTGTTGTACGGTGCACCTTCGAACTCATCGGAGATCAGGTAAGCAAAGACGTTAGGTGCGCCCGGCGGCGGAGCTTCCAATCCATCCTGGTCCGAAGGCAATGTGGAGTTGTAAAACTCGGGGAAATCCGTCCCATTCCGATTGAAGTAGACGAAGCTCGCGGTCGGGTCTCCAACCAGCATTTTCTTGCGATCAAGCGCATACATGCCCACGCCGTTGAAATGATCGCCCGGCTCGGTGAACTGGTTGACGGTCATGTAGTAACCATCAGGCCAAACACCAAACTTGCCGTAGTCGGGAAACTCCGCACCTGGCGTAACAAAGTCGTAAACGTAATACGAGCCGGCCGGATCGCTATTTTTCGAAACCGCGACGCACTGATGAAATGGCGGCGCCTGACCCCCACCCAGAAAAGCAAATTGCGTAACGAACCAGCGATCGGCCATGCGGTCATAGAGGACGACCGGGTCGCCGCGATCTGCGGTCGCGCAAATGCCTCCGAGTTTTGAAAAGAGACTGCTGATCAAAAACGGAGCTGTTTCCGGGTTGCCGTTCTTGTCCCAGATGCGCATCGCGTCGTTTACGGTTTGCACAACATCATTCGGGCCGACATCAATGTTTTGATCAGAAGGTGCCACCGTGCCGCCGATTAAGGGAATGTTATCGGTATCAGCGAGACCATCGAAAGTTAGCGAGGGAGTGGTCGGAGTTTCCGATTCAATCGGCTTCGAGGGATCGAGCGCCCTGTCCAGGGACGCCATTTTTGCTCCCGCACTTGTCGCGGTCTTTCGCTCCGCAGCGTTCAATTCATTCTTTTCGCGCCCTTCACCGGCTTGTTCGCCTTCGTCGGTTTCAGCTCGCGTACGGTATTGAAGTTCGGTAACCGGATCGGATTCCGCGAAACCCACGGCCTGGCCGGAGATGGGAACTAAAGATTCTTTTGATTGAGCCGGTGACTGCGAAGTCGGCGTGTAATTCACCAGGCTGCGAAGGTCGACGCCCCGATTCGGAGAGGTTGGGTTTTGTCTCGGGCCGGAGTTAGAACGTTTTGCTTGACCGCTGGGTATGAGCAAAACTGCTAGGAAAGCGACCGACAAGGCGATACCGATCCAGGTGGTGTGACGTTTCATGGAACTTGATCCTTCTGTTTGGTAGTAGATGGAATGGTTACTGGCAGGCCCTGGAGTGTTCGAGACGAACAAGCTTAGGCCATCTTTGAATTTTTGCGGACTTGATTGAAGGCTTCGATCTGCGTCTGGGCAAACGCAACAATACCTGATCCAAATCGGGGAGACCGAAGTAATTTATCTGACGCGACGCAATATAACTGCGAATTGCCAATCTGTAAACAAAAAACTATTGCTCGTCGTTGTAATTCAAAGGCTGAAAATGAATTTCTAAAAACACGGCGGAGGCAGCTAACGCGGTTGCGAGTCAATAGCACTTCGTCACTTTTCCCTGGCGTCCTTCAGTTAGCGTGTAAGGTCCGAGATCGGTGGCTCCGGGAACCTGAACGGTGATCATCAGGGTTCCATCTTTGAGTCTTCCCGAGTATTGAGCGTCCGTGTCTTGTTTCGCGCCCTGACGTACCGGCCCGGCTCCTTCGTGGACGTAGGTACCCGCGACGGCAAATCGACCTGTCTCATCGAGCGTGAGGGGTTGGCTGATTGTTCCGTGCGCACAGTCGAACTCCAGGGTGACTTCCGTCTCCGAGATCTCCAACGTCAGGTGATTGCCGCCCCAGGTGCCAGGATTTAGGCGCTTGGTTGACGCGGTTGTTTTTGGAGTCGCGGGCGAGCTCGTCGCGGATGGCTCTGGCGCGCCTGGCTTGTCGCTTTTGCAAGAATCGCTTTGCATGACAGAAAAGAGAAGCAGAGGCGCAAGTAGCAACTGCAGAAAGAAAGCATTTCTCATTTAAGGCGCATCTTAATTCCGCTGAAGGTTCTTTGCAACGCCGCTCGTTCTAACGGCTCGTATAACCTAACAGTATGTTGCTCAAAACTGGATTGCGTCCCTAGCTGAATTGACCCGCTGAAACTTTTGAGGCTATAAGCTGAAGACCTCGGTCTGGGATGGTGGGGACACAATGAAGCTAATCAAAGTTATCTTGCTGACAGTTTTTCTGAGTGCGACTTCGCTTGTGGGCCAACGATCTATCGCTGCCTCGCCGGCAAAAACATCCAACGACAAAAAACTCGAGCGCGAGATTAAGACCGCTGAAGCGCGTTTGGGAAAGGCCATTAGGAAAAGAGATACCGTGGCCTTGGAAAAGCTACTGGCTGATTATTATGCGGACTCTCACGAAGGAAGCGAGCGCGCAGTTGGCAAGCAGCGAACCATCGCGAACTTGAAATCCGGTCTGCTTCGTTATTACCAGATTCAGGAAGACCAAAAGTTTACCGTCCGCGTTGACATAATGCAGATCGAAGGCGTTTCAAAGTTTAAGGAGGCAAACCGAGAAGCCGAGATGTACGTCACGCGCCTCTGGACGAAGAAAGACGGACGCTGGCAACTTGTCGCGCAAACGCGGAGGCCGCTTGAAGAAGCAGCCGAGCAATACGAGTTCTATTCTAAGAAAATAAAAAGAGGCACTGATTTACGTCAGTGCCTCTTTCTTCTAATGAAGGATCGGTGATTAGTTTTTCAGGTTGCTCCGGCTGTCCTGCTTAGTTACAACTGGCGCTTTAACTCCACTTGAACCGCCAGATTCAGAATCGAAGGTGCGGCTCTTGAGAGAGCGTGGATTTACTTCTTTAACCAGCCAAACAAACCGTGCACGACAGTCTCGCGATTCTCTTCGTAGATCGCGCGCGTTAACGGAATGCCCATCGGACAAGCCTGAATGCAGTTTTGGGCGTTGCCGCAGTTGGTGATGCCGTCCTCGCCCATGATTCCTTCGAGGCGCTCGTCACGCGTCATCTTGCCGCTCGGATGCATGTTGAAAAGACGCACCTGGGCGATTGCCTGTGGACCAATGTAATTGTCTTCGTCGTACTGCGGGCAGGCTTCAAGACAGCAACCACACGTCATGCAGCGCGAATATGAGTAACGCTCCTGCACCTCTTCCTGGTCCATGCGCGGGCCGGGGCCGAGGTCGTGCGTGCCGTCGAGTTCCACCCAGGCGTTAACGCGTTTGAGATGATCGAACATTTGCGAGCGGTCGACGACCAGGTCGCGAATATTCGGAAACTTCGACATCGGCTCGAGCTTGATCGGTTGTTCGAGATTGTCGATCAGCGCGGAACAGGATTGCCGCGCGCGCCCATTGATAACCATCGTGCAGATACCGCACACCTGCTCGAGACAATTCATTTGCCAAACCGGTGGCGTGGTCGAATTGCCCTCTTTGGTAACCGGGTTCTTCTGAATCTCCATCAGGCACGAAATGATGTTGAGATTCGGGCGGTAGGGAAGCTCAAAAACTTCCCAGTATTGAGGCGAGTCAGGATTCGCGCGCCGGCGAATGTGGATCTCGACAGTCTTTGGTGGAACGCGATTGCTCTTTTGCGATTGAACGTGTGCTGACATGGTTTAATTCAAATCTTAACTCTTCTCAGCCGGTGCGGCAGGACGCGCCGCTGCCGGATCAGGCTTCTTCTCCTGCTTCGCCTTGCTGTAATCACGTTTGCGCGGCGGAATCAGCGAGATGTCAACGGCGTCATAAGACAGCACTGGCCCTTCTCCTGAATACTCGGCAATCGTCGTCTTCAAAAAGTTTTCGTCATCGCGATCGGGAAAGTCGGGTTTGTAATGCGCGCCGCGCGACTCGTTCCGATTCAAGGCGCCAAGCGTGATCACGCGCGCCAACTCAAGCATGTTGTCGAGATGTCGCGCATGCGGCAACGCCATCGTGGCCCAAAGATTAGAATCGTTTATCGAAATGCGTTTGTAACGATCCATCAACTCCAGCAGCTGGTTGTCAGTTTCCTTCAGCTTGTCGTTGTAGCGCACGACCGTGACGTTGTCCGTCATCCACTTGCCCATCTCCTGATGAAGCACGTACTGGTTTTCTTTGCCGCTTTGCTTAATCAACGCGTCGTTGATTTCCTGCTGCTTTCTTAACTCCTGATCGTAAACGCCGGAACCATTCGAGCCGTTGCGCTCAACGCCGCTCGCATACTGGATCGCGGCTGGCGCGGCAACAAAGCCGCCGTAAACGCAACTAACCAGCGAGTTGGCGCCGAGCCGATTGGCGCCGTGAATCGAATAGTC
>JBDTTW010000018.1:0-4215 GCA_039930405.1 bacterium | reverse complement strand
ATGCAACGGGCCGCAAGCTGCGGCGCAAAGTTCATCGGAGTTAACAATCGTAACCTGCAGACGTTCGATGTTTCATTGGACGTGTCGGCAGCGTGTTTAGCGTCAGCATCTGCGGGCTCGATTCTGATTAGCGAAAGTGGCTTGAGTGAGAATGCCGATTTGCGACAGCTGCAGGCCGCAGGCTTTCACGGTTTTCTGATCGGCGAAGCGTTGATGCGTGCGGAAGACCCAGGCGGCGCACTGCGAGCGCTGCTCGCTGAAACTTGTTAGTGCGGTTGCTTGCCGTCTGATGTGCGGCGGTGGCTATGCCCCGCCGTAGAGATGGTTTTGGTTTTGGGTTGCGCCCTTGGGCCTTCCTTTAGTAGGGGCATAGCCCCGGAACAATCTGGCTGCTGTCGGCGGGGCGTAGCGAACGACTCACATCCGGCGGCACAGCCAAACCTGACGTGGCCCATTGATTCTCAAGGCAGTGGTATGGTCCAGATAAAGATTTGCGGCATTACTAATTTAGGCGACGCGTTGGCATGTGCCGCTGCGGGTGCGAATCTGCTCGGCTTTAATTTTTATTCGGGCAGTCCGCGTTACATCGAGCCTGTCGCGGCCCGTGAAATCGTTGACCAGCTCCCCACCACAATATTGAGCGTCGGTGTGTTTGTTGATGCCGGCACAGCAAAGGAAGTGCAACGTTTGGCTGAGGTTGCCGGCGTAACGGCGGTGCAATTACACGGAAATGAGTCACCGTCTTACTGCCGAGAGTTAACTGGAAGATTCGTTATCAAGGCGCTGCGAGCGAATGAAGGATTCAACCCGGATAGCGCGGCGGATTATGAAACCGACGCCCTATTGCTCGACAGTTTTGATCCGCAGTTGGCAGGTGGTACCGGCAAGATATTTGACTGCTCCCTGGCGCAACGAATCAGCAAGTTTACGCCAAAGTTATTTTTAGCTGGGGGACTGGAACCGGGAAACGTCGCTCAGGCCGTGGCGCGGGTTCAGCCCTATGCCGTAGATGCGTGCAGTCGTTTGGAACTTTCACCCGGCCGCAAAGACATCGAAAAAGTGCGCGCGTTCATTAGTGCGATTCGCAACGGCGAAACGAGAGGTTAGGTCAATGAGCTACAACGAACCCGATGCGGGTGGACATTGGGGACCATATGGTGGGCGCTTTGTGCCTGAGACGTTGATGGCGCCGCTCGATGAATTGACCGCGGCATACCTGGCGCTGCGCGCGGACTCCGCATTCAAAACAGAGTTCGCCGCACTGCTACGAGATTACTCAGGCCGGCCGACGCCGCTGTTTTTCGCCGCTCGTCTCAGCGAATACGCTGGCGGTGCGCGCATCTATCTTAAACGCGAAGACCTTTCCCATACTGGCTCGCACAAGATTAACAACGCGTTGGGCCAGGTGCTGCTGGCGCGACGCATGGGCAAGAAAAGAATTATTGCCGAGACAGGCGCCGGCCAACATGGCGTCGCGGTCGCCACCGTCTGTGCGCTGTTTGGGCTCGACTGCGTCATCTACATGGGCAGCGAAGATATGCGGCGGCAGGAACTAAACGTTTTTCGGATGCGCTTGCTGGGCGCGGAGGTTCGTGAAGTTAACGCCGGGTCGTGCACCTTGAAAGACGCAATTAATGAGGCCTTGCGCGATTGGGTAAGCACGCCGGCAGAGACGTACTACCTGCTCGGTAGCGCGCTTGGTCCTCATCCCTACCCGTTGATGGTGCGCAATTTTCAAACTGTAATTGGCCGCGAGGCACGCGCACAAATTCTCGAAGCCGAAGGGCGATTGCCGGATGTTTTGGTGGCTTGTATCGGCGGCGGCTCAAATTCCATCGGTCTGTTTCATCCGTTTCTTGCTGACAACGTGCGCATGATCGGCGTCGAGGCTGGTGGAACTGGAAAACAATCCGGCAGCCATGCGGCGCGATTCATCTCCGGCGGCGGCGGTCGTCCCGGCGTTTTGCAGGGAACGCTGAGCTATGTGCTGCAAGACGAATGCGGACAGATTGCTGCCACTCATTCCGTTTCTGCAGGACTCGATTATCCATCGATTGGTCCCGAGCACGCGCAGCTTCACGACACGGGACGCGTGGAATACGTTACGGCGTCAGACGAGGATGCATTGGCAGCTTTTCAACAGCTCTCGAAATTGGAGGGAATCATTCCTGCGCTTGAGTCGGCCCACGCAATCGCGCCCACACTGGCGCTCGCGCGCGAACTAGGTCCGGATGCCACCATGATTGTGAACTTGTCAGGACGTGGCGACAAAGATGTCCAACTCGTAGCTACGATCCTGAGTAAGGAGGCGGCTTGCGACGAATAGAGGAGACTTTTGCCCGGCTCAAGAGGAAGGGACGTGGTGCGCTGATACCCTTCGTTACCGCGGGCGATCCTAATCTGGATGTCACTCGCGAGTTGATTGTCGAACTGGCGCGCGCCGGCGCGAGTGTCATCGAGTTAGGGGTTCCGTTCAGCGATCCAATGGCGGATGGACCAGTGATTCAACGATCCTCTGAACGTGCCTTGCGTAACCGCGTTGGCCTTGAAGACATTTTGCAAACTGTTTCCCAGGCGCGCGAATCCACGCACGTTCCTATTGTGCTTTTCAGTTATTACAACCCGCTATTGCAGTTTGGCTTGGAGCGACTGTCCGGTGAAGCGGCTGAGGCGGGTGTCAATGGCGTGTTAGTGACTGACCTGGCGCCCGAGGAGGCTGAAGACTTTCAAAACGCATTGGCGGCTGAACAGCTCGATATGATCTATTTGGTAGCGCCAACTTCGACCGACGATCGTTTGCGAATGATCGCGGGCCGGGCTACTGGTTTCATTTATGCGGTCTCGCGTACCGGCGTGACGGGGACAAGAAAAGAATCCGCCGACGCAGCGGCGACACTGGTTGCCCGCGTGCGCGCTGTCACCAATTTGCCGGTGGCCGTTGGTTTTGGAGTCTCCAATAGAACTCAGGTTGAAGCAGTGTTGCGCTATGCGGACGCGGCCGTGGTTGGTTCCGCGATCGTCGCCGAGATTGAAAACGAAGCTGGAAATCCGGACCTGGTCAAACATGTTGGAGTTTTCGTGCAATCACTGATGATGTGCGATGGAGCAGAAGCGGCTCGGCTGTCTCCGTCCAAAGACATGGAAGAAAAAGAAAAAACCACGAATAAGCAAAACGACTTACTTCGCGATCATGCTGACGGGCGCATGGTTACCGCGCAGGCAAACGAAATCGCGACGGACCGAAACCAGATCGTTCAACTCGATCCGGATCATCCCGGTTTTCGCGATCCGAGTTACCGAGCGCGTCGCAACGAGATCGCGCGCCTGGCTATGGAGTATCAAGCGGGCGAGCAAATCCCAAACGTTCCCTATGACGCAAAGGAGCACCAACTGTGGCAAAGCATTTTGCAGATAATCGAACCGCAGCATCGGTGGCACGCTTGCAAAGAATATCTCGAGTGCATTGCGCGATTGGATTTGCCGCGAGATCGAGTTCCCCAACTCAGTGAGGTTTCGGCAAAAGTTGAGCGGGTAAGTGGTTTCCGTTTGGAGCCAGTCGCCGGACTGGTTCAGCCGCGGGTATTTCTCGAGTCGCTGGCGAACGGCGTGTTTCTTTGCACGCAGTATATTCGACATCACTCCACGCCGCTTTACACCCCTGAGCCCGATGTCGTTCACGAGTTGTTAGGTCATGCAGTGACTTTGGCGAGCGAGCCCCTCGCTGAGCTCAACCGAATGGTTGGCAGAGCAGTCAGAGGCACCACAAGCTCTGAAGCTTTGGAGCGGCTCTCACGCGTCTACTGGTACACGCTGGAGTTTGGTGTCTTGATCGAACAGCGGGAAGTGAAGGCGTACGGAACCGGGCTGCTCTCTTCCGCAGGCGAGCTCGAGGACATGCACAGGGCCGAATTGCGGCCACTTGATTTGCAGCAAGCTTCTCGGCTTGAATACGACCCGACGCGTTTTCAGCCGGTGTTGTTCTGTGCCAACTCTTTTGAGTCGATGCACCAGGGGTTGATGGACTATCTGATTAGCTTTCAGTAATTTCGCCTGTCACTGCTGAGAGTTTGACTTAAGCGGACTCTTTGGCTAAATTCTAGGCGTTCAAAAATAGGTTGACGCCGCCGGGCGTTAGCAGGCTCGAACTTTTGATAGGATGCTCCTGAAGACCTTCGTTATGAATCGAACAACGACTCGATTCTTTAGTTTTTGATT
>JBDTTW010000017.1:0-4888 GCA_039930405.1 bacterium | reverse complement strand
GCGGGTGGTGTCGTCACTGTTTCTCTAAAAGCCACGGCCTCGGATGCCGTGGTAACAATCCAAGATCAGGGCGAAGGAATTCCAACTGACTTTCTGCCACATGTGTTCGAGCGCTTTCGCCAGGCTGATGGTTCGCGGACGCGGTCGTATGGGGGTCTCGGTTTAGGGCTCTCTCTGGTTAAGAGTTTTGTGACTGTTCATGGCGGAACGATTGAAGCAACCAGCGGCGGCGCAGGTTTGGGCAGCGCGTTCATCATTACGTTGCCGCTCGAGGGTATGGCTGGGCACGCTTCCGAGAAGACAGCATCTGGTTCGAAGTTGAACGCTGGTCCCGCCATTCGTATTTTGCTTGTTGAAGATGAGCCTGACACGTTGGAAATGCTGGATGCGAGTTTTCGCAGGCGCGGATTTGAAACGATCGCCTGCGGCTCCGCAGTTGCAGCTCTCGAATGCATCGGCCGCCAACAATTTGACATAATAATATCCGATATTGCGATGCCCGAAGTGGATGGGCTGGAATTGATGCGCGAACTGCGCCTGCGACCAGGCCTGGCAACGGTACCGGCCATAGCCTTGACGGGTTATGCGTCGCAAACAGATGCCAAAGCCGCCATTGCAGCGGGGTTTGATCTGCATTTATCAAAGCCGATCGATCCATCCGACCTGGTGGCTGCCGTGAGCAACCTGATAGCGATACGACGCCGGCGAAAGGTCTAGACAGAGAGTCTTGTTTTCAGCTACATTAAGCTCCCGTTTTGGCGACAGTTAAGCGCCGACGAAGGGTATTGCGATGATGGATTACGGTTTCGAGAGCGTCTCACTGAGTTCCCCAGCACTGGTCACACTTTTCAGTCAGTTTCTGCCCGCGCAACAAAAATCAGAGCAAAATTATCCGGCGCGTGAGGGCGCTCCGGTCGAGGAATCTCGGCGGCCTCGTTCTGCGTTGGTCGTTGATGACGTTGCGGACGTTACCGATATGTTGTCGGTGCTCTTAACGCACGCGGGCTATGACGTCACCTGTGCTTCGACCGCGCCTGAAGCTTTGGCGCTCGCGCGTGAGCAGAACTTTGACGTGGTCATTTCCGACATCGGCATGCCCGAGATGAATGGCTACGAACTCGCGGAAGCATTACGAGCATTGCCTGGATATGATTCTGTACCGCTGGTTGCCGTCACCGGCTATTCGATGTTTGACGATCGTACGCGTTCGCTGACCGCGGGATTCAATGAGCATGTAACTAAGCCTATCGATCCCCGCGCCTTCCTCGATCTTATCGAACAACTGTGAGATAAAGCGTTGCTCATCGCTAAAGCAGTTGGCCGGTAGATGAAGATTCCAAAACATCTTTCCGTTTTTCTTCAGTCTGAATCGACCTTGCGCGCAATTCAATTGTGCGCTGGAGCCATTGCCATCGGTCTGATCTTCTGGCAACTGCAGTTTTCCACCAATGCGATTTGTTGCGGCGACTTTGATGGCTATTACCATCTCAAGTGGAGTCAACTGCTATGGCAGTCGCTGCGCAATCACGCGTTTCCGCCGCCGTTCATCTGGTTGCCGCTCACCACTCTCGACGCGCGTAACTACGTAGATCATCACCTGCTGTTCCACTTCTTTCAAATTCCGTTCACCTGGTCAGGCAACCTGCGCTTAGGAGCAAAAATATCCGCGACCATCTTTGCGAGTGTCGCGGTCTTCACTTGTTACTGGTTACTGATTCGCTATCGCATTCGTTATGCGCTGGTGTGGCTGCTGGCGCTGCTTGCCTGCTCCGCGCCGTTCCTTTACCGCATGAACATGGCCAAGGCGCCGCCGTTCGCAATCATTTATTTGATCGTGGCGATTCACCTGTTGTTTCGTAAAAGATTCTGGCCGCTGCTCCCGCTGGCTTTCGTTTTCGCACTGACTTACGACATGTTTGTGTTGCTGATCCTCGCAACGATTCTTTGGACTGTGGTCATCGGGTGGACCGAACGCCGCTTAGAATGGCGGCCGCTCGTTTGGGTATTGGCAGGCACGGCAGCAGGTTTGATTCTCAATCCCTACTTTCCGCGGAACCTCTTTCTGCTTTACGAACACCTGAAGATAAAGCTAACGCCTTCGGATTTTTCCACCAGCGTCGGTAAGGAATGGTACCCCTACGATTCCTGGGAATTTCTCGGCAACTCCATCGTCGCGTGCGTCGCGATGGTGGTAGGCTACATCAGTTTCGATCCAGCCGACCGCAAGCGCTCGACGCATTCACTTTTCTTTCTGCTTTTTTCGACCGCGCTGATGATCATGACGATGCGCTGGAAGCGAATCGCGGAATACTGGCCGCCGTTTGCCGTCATCTTTGCGGCTTTTGCGCTACAACCGTGGCTGGAGGGAACTCGCTCTGCGTTGACGCAACTTTCCAACGATATGCTCGACGAGCTGCAACCCTTTTTGGATCGACCGGGCACTGGCGCGACCACCCGAGAGACTGAACTGCGCGAACTTTGGCGGACCATTGCCGTGGCCGTTGTCGCGGTCGCGCTGGCCGTCGCCTTGTTTATCAATGTCCGCGTCACCATGAAAGATATTGCCGCCAGCGACCCGGACAGCTTTTACAAATCCGGCGCGGCGTGGCTGCAAAAAAACGTGCCGGCGAATGATCTGGTCTTCAACACGGATTGGGACGACTTTCCGCGTCTGTTTTATTACGATCCAACCCATCGATACATTACCGGGCTCGATCCTACTTATCTCTACGATCGCGATCCGGCGCTTTCGAAGCTTTACGATCGCATCACATTAGGTAAGGAAGAAGACCCTGGGCCGTTGATTCGCGATCGATTCGGCGCACGCTATGTATTCAGCGATAATTCTCACGACGACTTTTTTGACAATGCCAGGGCGAGTGGCTGGTTTGAGGTTGTCTACGAAGATCGCGACTGCACAATCATGCACATTCGCGATCAGAAAACGGAACCACCGCCCGAAGACTCGGAATCTGATCAGGGCGGCGATGAAGAGCCGAGCGACAATAGCAACCCCTGATTAACAGCAGACCGACTTTGATTTAGTATTGATTCGTATGCTTGCCAAATCTAGACAGAAACGCTTCATCTTCGTGATTGCTATCGCGCTGGGGCTGGCCGCCTGCGATAGTAGTAATACAAAAACACAGCAAACTGCCAACGAATCGCCGACTGCACAGTCCTCGCCGACCGCAGCTAAAACGGGTTTTGAAGCCGATCTGGATTACATTCGCAAAGGTGGGTACACGTACATCTGGGTCTTCTCGCGCGCCGACGGAAAACCCCTGGATAAAGAAGACGCCGCCTTTCTCAGGAAGAATGCGCCGCAGGTAGTGGACTGGGTTACGACCGACGAAGGCAGGAAAGTGATTGCCGGAACGAACTTTGATTTGGCGCTGGGAAATCTTGGGTTAATAAAAAAGCGATTTGTAGCGGAAGATTACACGGGACGCTAAAGCGTCGTAAATCGTGAATCTTAAATCGTGAATAGTTTCTAAAACCAGGAAACCCAGGCGAACCCACTATTCGCGATTCACGATTTACGATTCAGGGTTTTAAAACTAACTTCCCAAACTGCGCCCGATCTTCCATCAACTCATGCGCTCGTCGCGCCTCAGATAACGGTAACTCCTGATCGACTACGGCGCGAATCTTTCCGCTTTCCACAAACTTCATTGCTTCAAGCAGCTCGGCTTTCGACCCCATAAACGATCCCAGAATTGTCAGGTGACGATAAAAAACCTGGCGCAGATCTGTTTGCGCGGCATAACCGCTGGTGGCGCCACAGGTCACCACGCGACCATTCGGTTTCAGCGAAGCGATTGATCCGGGCCAGGTGGCCGCGCCGGTGTGCTCAAACACAACATCAACACCGCGTCGATTAGTTAATCGTTTGACCTCTTTGGGCCAATCGTCTTTGCTGTAGTTCACCACTTCGTCAGCGCCCAGGTCTTTTGCTTTTGCTAGTTTGTTAGCGGAACTGGCGGTCGCAATCACGCGCGCGCCGCGAAGTTTCGCAACTTGAATTCCTATCGAACCAACGCCGCTGCCTGCCGCATGGACCAACACGTCTTCGCCGGGTTGCACATTTGCGCGCGTCACCAGCATGTGCCAGGCGGTGACGGTGACCAGCGGCAGTGCGGCCGCCTCGGACCAACTCAGATTCTTTGGTTTCGGAATTACATTTACGCCGGGCGCGGCAACCAGTTGCGCATAGCCACCATGCCGGCGATAGCCGATGATGTCATAGTCCCGACAAAGATTGTCGCGCCCCGATAAACATTCGAGGCAATGGCCGCACGAAACGCCCGGCTGCAGCATTACTTCATCTCCCGGACGAACCCAGGAAACCAACTCGCCAACTTCACGGACTACGCCGGCAACGTCGTTACCCAGTATGTGCGGCAACTCAATCTCGATTCCCGGCATGCCGCTACGCGTCCAAATGTCGAGATGATTCAAAGCGCAAGCTTTTACTTCGACTAAGACTTCATTTGCCTTGACGTTTGGATCGGCGACGTCCGCGTATTTAAGAACTTCCGGCCCGCCGTGTTGGTTGAAGACGACTGCTTTCATTAATAGTTTGCCGCGGAAGAAAGCACAGAAGGGTATGAAAAAGAAGAAACTAAACTGTCAATTAGACTCTGATTAATTCCTATCCGCGTTCTTCCGCGCGAATCCGCGGCGAATTTTTATCCGCGCGCGTCGGCGAAAATCTGTGGCTGATCTGCCTGCAGACGCGGATCGCTTTCAGACTGTTGGCGCGCGTGGTATGAGGAGCGCGTCAACGGGCTCGACTCAACATGCTTAAATCCCATTTGCATGCCGACTTCCCGCCAACGCTCGAATTCTTGCGGCGTCACGTAACGTTCTACCGGCAAGCGACGCG
>JBDTTW010000016.1:0-5172 GCA_039930405.1 bacterium | reverse complement strand
TTCACGACGGCGCAGTTATCTGGAAATACCAGGCGAAAGATAGTTTCAAAGCCACGCCGACAATCGCAGGCGATCGGATCATTGCCAGCGGGCTGGATCATCACGTCTATTGCCTCCACGCGAAAGATGGCACCTTGATTTGGGACTTCGAAACTGGGTTCGAGGTCGATTGTTCGTCGGCGGTGGTTGATGGACGTGTTTACCTCGGCAGCGAAGACGGCTTCTTCTATTGTCTCAATCTGGCAGACGGCTCGCTTATCTATAAGACGGAACGGCTCGGTTCAATGGAGGGCAGCTTCTCTCTAGTTGAGGGGCGAATCTACACGGGTACTGAACAAGGCGACCTCTACTGTCTAAACGCGAGCGACGGCTCGACCGTCTGGAAAGCGCGGATTGGCGCGGATTCCGATTCGACACCGGCGGTGTCCGGAGGTTTTGTTTACACGGCCGCTGAGGATGGTTACGTTTATTGCTTCCGCCAACAAACCGGAGAACCGGTTTGGAAGTTCAAAGCTGACGGTGGCCTCAGCAGAAACTACAAGGAGCGCAGCGGATTCTGGGCCAGCCCCGTCGTAGTTAAAGATCGGATTTATATAGGCTCGAACAACGGTTTCATGTACTGCCTCAGCGCCGACAAAGGGCAAGTTGTTTGGCAACAATTGATGCGCGGGCCTATTTGGGGAACGTCACCAGTGGTCGAGGGAAGAGTAGTCGTTGGTGATAAAACCGGATGGGTGTATCTGTTGTCGGCTACGGACGGGCAACGGCTCGCGGAACTAAAAATCGGAGACAACATCAACTCCACCCCGGCGGTTATGGGTGGCCGGATCTATATCGGCGCCTTTAACGGCAAGCTCTATTCGCTGGGCATTAAACCAAACGGCTGGGAGGCAGCCGGAATTCCCAAGTGACTGCCACATCGTTGATTTACCTCGTCGACAATACCAGCGACGGCCAGGGTGACAGCCCGCGGGAATTGCGCGCCGTGCTCGGCCGCATGCGGGCAGGCCTTGAGATATTGACCGAGCCGTTTCACGCTGTTTCACTGAAAAGAATAAATTCCCTCAAACCTTCCCACATAATTCTCAGCGGCCAAAGTCATCCCTGGGATCAATACTCGGCGCAGGCGCTCGCCGGCGTTTTTGAGGTCATCAGGAAAACTGAACAGCCGATCCTGGGCGTCTGCGGCGGACACCAGCAGATGGCGTTGGCGTTCGGCGCGCCGGTGGCTTTGATGGCGCGCCTTGAGCCGGGTGAAGGTTACGCTGGCGCGAAACGCGAGCGTGGTTACTTTTCGGTCGAGACCGACGGCACTGGCATCTTCAAGAACTTGCCTCGCAGCATCGTCGTCTGGCATTCCCATTTTGATGAAGTGAAGCAACTGCCCAAGGATTTTCACGCCACGGCGTGGAACGAGAACTCTCCAATTCAGGCCATGCAGCACGGCAGCCGGGCCCTTTTTGGCGTCCAGTTCCACCCCGAGCTTTTCGCCGACGAGCACCCCGAGGGCCGCCGGATTATTGAGAACTTTCTCTCAATTTAGCCAGCTAGCCGTGCGCACGCGATTTTATCCACTTCGCATAACTCATCTTATGTCAGTATTTAGGCTGAATTCTGACCAATTGTCCTGGTTTCGCACAAGCTCTCGCCTGGACTGGCCTTGAAGGCCTGTGCTAGTTTCCTTGCCATCAAGCGGGGTGTTCTTACCCGCCTTTTCTTTTTGGTGGGCTTGGCGTTTTCAACGCATGTAGCAAGGGTGTCAAGCCCCTTATTTAAACAAAAGCGGACGGAGACCCGGACGGATGAAAGCAATAATCGGCCGAAGCGTAGTCATTGTGTTTGTGCTTCTATTTGGCTTAATAGTTTTTTCAGCAACACCTTCAATAGCAGAAACCCTCCTTTCGCAATTCAAAGAACAAAAAGAGGAGGCTGGTCAGACGCAGGGAAAAGTTCCCACAACAGCGGATTCCGCCAATTTGAAGAAAGCGGGTGACGACGGCTTGGTCGCCGGTCCAGCCACCAGCTACTTGGCCACGGCCTATAGCTTGCGAGGCAGAACAGCAAGCGGCCGAATGGTGAGCCGGGGATTGATCGCTGCTGACCCGCGGGTTTTACCATTAGGTTCCAGGGTTAGAGTTGAGCATCCCGGTTATTCAGGCGAGTACCTGGTTGCCGATACCGGCGGAGCGATTCGCGGCCGACACATCGATATTTGGATTCCCAGCTCAAGGGAAGCAATGCAATTTGGCAAGCGCACCGTGAAACTCACCGTCCTAAGCTACGGTGGACGCAAGGCCAGAAAACAAGGAAAGATTTAGACCTATTTGAGTTTTTCCGGAATTTATTCGGCAGAAGGAAAACCTTCTGTCTTTTTTGTTGTCAGTTTTCTGGCTGACTCAGTTTTCGCATCGCGTCGTGATAACATGCCGGGCCGTTCCCCAAAGAAGAATGTTCGATAAACTTTGGTTTGTCGCTGCGTTACGACCAGCTAAAGGTTATCGGACCCCAAAACGACCATTATGCAGGTTAGTCGACAACCGTCTGCCAACAATCTTGAAGTTCCAGCCGCCGAGCCGCTGGTCGAGGTAACGCGTGGCGCCATTACTGAGTCGCGCCATCGCGGACATGTGGTCGCCGTTGAGCCGGACGCAACGATTGTCGCCCATCTCGGCGCGCCCGAAACGGTTACTTTCCTGCGCTCCTCCGCCAAGCCTCATCAAGCGATTCCGTTAATCACTTCGGGCGCCGCAGATCGTTTTGGCTTCAACGAAAAAGAGATAGCGCTTGCGTGCGCCTCGCATAGTGGTGAGCCGCTGCACACGGAAGTCGTCGCTTCGATGCTGAAAAAAATCGGCCTCGGACCGAAAGCGTTGAAGTGCGGCACGCATGAACCTTTTAGTCCTGAGGTGACTCGAGAATTACGCGCACGCGGCGAAGCGCCAAACGTGTTGCAGAACAACTGCTCGGGCAAACACGCCGGCATGCTGGCCCTGGCTCTGCACTTGGGCGCGCCGACGGAAACCTATTACGAAGCCGGCAATCCAGCGCAACTGGCTATCGGCAAGGTGATTTCGCATTTTTCCGACATCGCCATCGAAGATATTTCAGTCGGCGTCGACGGCTGCGGCGTTCCGGTGTTTGGAATCACAGTCAAAGCCATGGCGTTGATGTATGCGCGGTTGGTGTCGCCGCCGAACGAGTTCGATGAGCTGACGAAAGCCGCATGCGCGCGGATTGTTTCGGCGATGACCACGTACCCGGAACTGATCGGCGGCTCAACTGAACGGCTCGACACAGAAATGATGCGTGCCGCCGGCGGCCGCCTGATTTCAAAAGTAGGAGCGGAAGGCGTCTACACAGTCGGCGTTTTACCTTGCGAAGCTTGGCCGCATGGTTTTGGCTTGGCACTGAAGATTGAAGACGGCGACGATCATCGCGCCCGGCCGACGGTGGTGATCGAGTCACTGCGCCAACTCGGCGTGTTGGCCGATGAATCGCTCGAGGCCGTTGCGCGTTACGCGTTTTTCCCGGTTCTTAACCGGCGTGGCGAAGTGGTCGGCGAAGTCAGAGCGGGCTTTGAACTAAACCGCGCGGGGCCTTCAGCGTCGAAATGATTTCCTATGATCACCTCTGAAGCTTCCCAGACAATTCCAAACAACGGGGACGGCCAAACCGCCGGTCCACCTGCCCTCGGTCGCGATGCTGCCGGCAGAATCGATCTCGATTCAGTGCCAGATGTTATTCAGTGGTTTCTCGATTTCGATCAGCGGGTCGCCATCGTCAAACACCCGAATGTCGAAGAAGTTTTTCAGTGGAAGCAGCAGCGCAGCCAGGCCGCCGGCGAACAGGTCTTCGCTTTCAACCACGCCGAGGATCGTCTGGCCATCGGCATAATTCAGGCGCTGGCGGAACATGCCACCGAGCGCGAACTCCACACCTGGATAAGCCAACTGCTGAATGCCCTCGATAGCGCAACGAAAGCTACCGAGGCGGCCAGCACGGCCTATCAACTCGATCTGCAAT
Organism: bacterium; assembly: GCA_039930405.1. Taxonomy (GTDB): domain Bacteria; phylum Acidobacteriota; class Blastocatellia; order Pyrinomonadales; family Pyrinomonadaceae; genus PSRF01. Next base: position 1,149 of record JBDTTW010000016.1, on the reverse strand, counting down.
CCGGAGGTTCGGTTGTGAACGAGGCCAAAAAGATTCCAGCAGCCCGCGGCCGCGAAGAATTCCTTATCAACTGCTGGATCGAAACGCTTTGCACAGCGGAAGCGCGCGTGCTCGGCTGGTTGTATCAGGACCTGTACGGCCGTCCTTTCGTTCCTGATTCACTACCTTAAGCTGCACGCTCGTTAGTCATTCGCAATCGCGGGCACTGCTGATAAATCCTTTTTATGAACGATGCTTTGCGCGCCCTCTTTCCGGTAACGGATCGGTTTAACTATCTGAACCACGCCGCTGTCTCGCCGCCTCCGGCCACTACCATCGCCGCGGTACAAAGCCAGCTAAGAGACGTTTCCGAGAACGGCTCGCTTAACTTTCGCAGTTGGATCGCCACCAAAGAAAGAACGCGAACCTTGCTCGCGACGATGCTGGGCGCACGTCCTGACCAGGTCGCGTTCATGCGCAACACGTCCGACGGCTTATCGACAGTTGCCAATGGTCTGCGCTGGCAACCGGGCGACAATCTGGTAACTTTCCGCAACGAGTTTCCTTCCAACCTCTATCCCTGGCTGAGACTACGCGACGCATTCGGCGTCGAAGTGCGCATGGCCGAAGAGCGCGCCGGCAGAATCGATCTGAATGAACTGATTGGATTGATAGACACTAAAACGCGGCTGGTTGCTGTCAGCCAGGTGCAATACGCGTCTGGGTTCCGCGCCGACCTTGAGCGTATCGGCCACGCGGCTCGCGCAGTTGACGCCCTGCTGGTCGTCGATGTCATTCAAGCGTTAGGTGTAATTCCCCTCGATGTCCATGCAGAACTCGTCGATGTGGCTGCGGGCGCTTGTCACAAGTGGCTGTTGACGCCCGAGGGCGTCGGGTTCCTTTATCTCTCGGATAGAGCACGCGAGCGAATCCAACCCACACTCGTGGGCTGGATCAGCGTTCCTGACCCGGATGATTACGCAAACCTTTCCCAGGGCTGGAACCGCGGCACGCTTGCATGGGAAACAGGCACTGGACCAGCGGCGCTGATTCATGGCCTGGAACAGAGTCTGAAACTTCTCAGCGAAACCGGAACCGGTCGCATTCAGTCGCACCTGGAAACGCTCACCGACTATCTTTGCGAACGTTTGGCAAACAAGTCTTATCGGA
>JBDTTW010000015.1:0-4745 GCA_039930405.1 bacterium | reverse complement strand
ATCGCGTAGTGGCCCAGGAGGCTGCCCGGCTGGGACTCGCAGCCAGCGATGCGGAAGTGGCGGACAAGATTCGCAAGCAGTTTTCCGATGCGTCTGGACAATTCGTCGGTCTCGACCGTTATAAGGAATCCGTGACTGCGCGCTATGGCAGCATCGATTTGTTTGAGCGCAACGTGCGCGACGAAATTGCGCTTGAGAAACTAAAAGCGTTCGTCACGGCTGCTGTCCACGTGTCTGATCAAGAAGTCCAGGATAACTTCAAGCGCAAGTCCACCGATTTCGATGTGAGCTACGTCGTCGTCTCGCCGGAAAAACTTGCTGAAAAGATCCAGTTGTCGGATGACGAGCTCAAGGCTTATTACGAGCAGCACAAAACCGATTATCGTTATTTAGAGCCGCAGAAAAAGGTTCGCTATCTTTATGTCGACCAGGAAAAAGCCGGCGCGAAGGTTGCGATCTCGGACAAAGATTTGCGCGATGAATATGACAAGCTAGCGCCGCAGGCCAAGGAAGGCGGGGTCAAGGTCCAGCAGATAGTTTTGAAAGTTGCGCGCAAAGATCTCGACCCACAAGTCGAAGCAAAAGCGAAAGACTTGATTGCCAAGGCCCGGGCCGCAAGTCCGGATACCAGTGAGAAGGCTTTCGCCGACCTGGCCCGCGGCAATTCCGAAGACGCGGCGACGGCCAAGAGCGGCGGCTATCTGGCTCGCCCTTACAAGAAGAACCCAAACAAAGTCGATGGGCTTTACGATCGCACAGTTGATATGCAGCCCGGCGATATTTCGGACATTCCCGTCAAGTACGCGGGTAACTGGATCATCCTGCGGCGCGGCGAATCAGTGCCCAAGACTTTTGAGGAAGCCAAACCCGAACTGCTGGCCTCGCTGCGTAATCGCAAGGGGTATATGGTTGCGGCCAAACTCGCTGAGCGTGCTCAGAACCGGTTAAAAGAAACGAAGGATGTGCAGAAAGTTGCGCAGGAGTTCGCTGCCGAAGCAAACATGAAAACGGCGGAGATGATCAAAGAAACACCTTTCATCAAACCCGGCGACGACGTTCCAGAGATCGGCAGCAGCCAACAATTTGAAGCAGTCATTGCGCCACTAAATAATCCGGGAGACGTCGGCCAACAAACCGGGGTCAAGGGCGGCTTCGCACTCCCGGTCCTGGTGGAAAAGCGCGACCCTCGTATTCCTGATTTTGATGAAGTCAAAACTAGGGTCGCGGGAGCGTTGAAACAGGAACGCGCCATACAGCAACTCGAGCAAAAGGCAAAGGAACTAGCTGGGTCGTTAAACTCGGCGGCGGACGTGCAAACTGCCGGCGAGAAGGCGGGATTCGAAGTCGCGTCCGACAGTGGCTACAAGCTCGGCTCGCCGCTGGGAAAAGCAGGCACCAGCCCAGCCCTGGACGACGCGGTTTATGCATTGAAGACAGGCGAAGTAACCAGGACACCAGTGAAAGTTGGTGACAACTGGGTGATCGTCGGCGTCAAGTCACGAACCGAAGCCGATCTCGCGGAGTTTGCGCAACAGCGCGACCAGTTGACTCAAACAGCGCTGGGTGAACGGCAAAACCAGGTGTTTGACGACTATGTCGCGGCGGTAACTCAACGCATGAAGCAGGCGGGAAAGATCAAAATCTACGCGGACGTGCTGAACGGAATGGAAGAGGATGAACCGGTCGCAGCGCCGGCGCCACGACCGCAATTTCCGCTGCCAACGAAGTAGCTGGGGAAGAAGTGAAGAGTCAAGAGTCAAGAGTCAAGAGTCAAGAGTCAAGAGTGAAGAGCTCGGCACTAAAAAATAAGGCGCCGCAATCATGATCGCGGCGCCTTACTTCTTACTCTTCACTCTTCACCTTTCACTCTTTACTCATCAGTTCCCCCGAATTAACGGCGTCACCTGTGACTGCGCGACCGCAGTGCGTATCTGTAGTTCATTCCCCTGCGTGGTGACCTTGAGGTTGTTCAAAGCGCTTCGGGCCAGGGTGCCTTTGACTGGTGACAAGCGACCGACAAAAAATGCGCCAACCTGTTTGAGTCCCTCAACTGTGTCGCTGAGGTTCCGCGCCGAATCCGGATCGACCGTGCGCGCGGCCATCATCAGCTCCAAATCCGTTGCGGTCATTCCCAGCGTTCCGTAGACCTGCCGCACCGCTGTAAGTTCGCGAGCAATGTTGTTATTGGTGATGCTCAAATTCTGCCTTAGCTTGTCAGTTAAGTTGCCGCCGAACCCAACCACAGCATTCGGGTCGCGGCTGGCCAGCGCGATCAGTTCCGGATTCGCATATTTGTGACTGCGGCTGGCGTCAATCGCGCCGCGCACGGCGTCCAGTTCGCCCAACGCAATAAGGTTGCCATCGACGGAAGTAACCGCGAGGTCACTCACCTTGATGTCCCACAGTCCGAGCAGTTTCAGTTGTCGATCAAGAGTAAAGATGTAGATCGTCTTGCCCAGGTATTTCTGTTCCGCATATTTGCCGTTTGCGGCCAGGCGCCCGGCGGCAACCAGCGCGCCGGCGTTGAACGTGCCGCGCACGAGTGCAACCGTGCTCATCTTAGTAATGCCGTCTGACGGATAGAGGTAACGAAAGCCAAGCGCAATTTGATCGAAGGAGCGCGGATCTAGTCCTGTTTGCGTCTTGAAATTAGCAAGTTCGTTTGTTACTTCGGCGAGACGCGCGGGGTTTTCCGCCAACAACTTGGGCATCACTTCGTCGAGCAGTCGATTGACGTTAACCAGCGCCACGGCGTCTGAAGGTGGCAGCGATGACAACAGGCCCGAAGCAGGACTAGCCTGGGCGTTGACCGAATTTCGACTGCGCTGCGCAAAGCTTCCAACTGGCAGCACCAAAGCGAACGCGAGCGCAACGACGAATGCTGTAAAACTAATTTTCTTCACAATGAACCTTTCTAAATAGGACAGCCTGTCGAGCCTGTCGTGGTTAAAACTAATGTGCTCCTTCGGATGCCGTGGCCGTTACGAGGGGTTGGCCTCGCCCTTCAGAAACCACGAAAGAGCAAACGCATGGCCGTCAAACTCGTTCCAAAAGCAGTGCCAGCCCCATGCCGCCGCTGACACAAAGCGTAGCTAATCCCAGCTTGCCGCCGCGTTTCTGCAACTCATGCAAAAGAGTCGTGGTGATGCGCACGCCGGTGCAGCCGATGGGATGACCTAATGCAATCGCGCCACCGTTGACATTCAAACGATCCGGGTCGAATTTCAATTCGCGATCACAGGCAATCACCTGTGCCGCAAAGGCCTCGTTCAGTTCGATTAGATCGATTGCGCCAAGCGTCAGTTGGTTGCGCGCCAGTAACGAACGGACTGCGGGGACCGGTCCAATCCCCATAATTTCCGGCGCTACGCCGACGACTTCGAAATCTACAATTCGCGCTTGCGCTTCAGCACCGCTGCTTTTCAGAGCGGCTTCGCTCATGACAACCACAGCGGCCGCGCCATCAGTTATGCCCGAAGAGTTTCCCGCCGTCACCGTTCCATCTTTCGCAAACACCGGCGGCAGTTTTGCGAGGTCGGCCGTGGTGGTGCCAAAACGGCAGTGTTCATCGCGAATGAACTTAGTGGCCTCGCCTTTGCGGCCCTTCACCTCGAGCGGGACTAGTTCAGCATCGAACCGGCCTGATTCGATTGCCGCCTGGCCGCGTTGTTGTGAACGCAAGGCGAATTGATCCTGGGCGTCCCGATCGATCTGATACTGCCGTGCCAGGTTTTCCGCTGTCTCGCCCATCACCAGGCCGGACAAAGGATCGTTAAAGCCGTCGCGATACATGCCGTCAACCAGTTCGGTGTTTCCCATGCGCATGCCCCAGCGCGCGCCTTCGGCGAAATAAGGAACGCGCGACATGCTTTCGGCGCCGCCGGCGAGAACGATTTCAGCGCGGCCCAACATAATTTGTTGCGCCGCGAGCATGATTGCCTGAAGGCCGGAACCGCATGCCTGGTTAACCGTGAACGCGGGCACAGTTTCCGGCACGCCGGCACGATAGGTTATCTGTCGCGCCACGTTTGGACCACCACCGGCTTGTCGCGCGCAGCCCCAAATTGATTGCTGAACTTGCTCCGAGGTAAGGTTGGCTCGTTTGATGCTTTCTTTGGCGGCGGCCACACCGAGGTCAGCCGCACTCCATGAAGCCAGCGTGCCGCCAAACCGGCCGATGGGCGTGCGCACAGATGCTGCGAGATAAACGTTTGTCATTGAAACTTTCTGAAGGTGCTAATTTGTTTGCTTATAGTGCGAATTTCTGAATGCCACGGCTGACTTTTCTATTTATTAAGGCGAAACTTTTCCGCGTTATTAATGGGAATGTTATTGACTGAAAATGGTAGCACACGGTAGAAGTAACGCCGAACGGACGCGTTTTGAGATTTTGCGATCTTAGATTTGAGATCTGAGCTGCGAGTCTCGTTTCTTAAATCTGGAATCTGGGATTTGTAGTCCAGAAGTCATGACTCCCTTAGTCAGCTTTTGGGAATAGTTCGCCGCCGCAACATCACCCTCAACTCCGCCGCAAAAAAACACAGCCGAGCTGTAGTTTCTGCACAGCTTTTGTCTGCACCCGATTGCTTGAACGTCTGGCGCCTCAATGCCAAAACGCGTAAATACGCCCGCGCGGCTGGAAGCAGCGCGCGCCACAATCAGCGATCTCTTCCAAGCTCACGTCGAATGGTTTCTCACCATCGCCGCGGGTGATTCGCAAGCACTGAACCAAAGCGAGTTAGAAA
>JBDTTW010000014.1:0-2972 GCA_039930405.1 bacterium | reverse complement strand
CGCCGGTATTGGCGCGCCCGAAACAACACCTGAATTGTGTTCGCCAGCCGTTCGCCCTTTTGGTCCATTAAGCGCTCTTAGTTCATGTAACCGTTGAACTTACGTTACGAAACCGTTGCAAAGAAATTGCTTTACACCCTTAAGCACCGGTGCTACATTCCGCCAACCTTGACCCTAAACCGTTGACTGGCAACGGATTGAACAGAGTTTTTAGCGCAGCCTGTTGTGGTAAACATAGCGAAAACACCCGCTATCTTGTGCATAGCCGACTAGGTTCAGTTAAGCAGACTCTTAAAAATAACATGCCTATTCAGTTTGGAACCTCAGGATGGCGAGCTGTAATAGCTGACGAATTCACCTTCGCCGGCGTGCGGTCTGTGACGGGAGCCATCTGCTCTCATTTCGGTTCCAAAAAAGCGGCAAATGACGTGATGGTTGTTGGTTATGACACGCGTTTTCTTGGGGAACAGTTTGCTCGCGAATGTGCCGAGATCGTGACTGCACACGATTTTCAAGTGCTGCTTTGTGATGGCCCGGTACCGACGCCGACTCTTTCCCACGCTATTCGCACCCGCAAAGCGGTCTGCGGAATCAATTTCACGGCATCGCACAATCCACCGGAATACAACGGCATGAAGCTCTCGACCGCGGATGGTGCTCCTGCGTTGCCGGAAATTACCCGTAACGTCGAGCAACTAATTAAGGACGTCGAGCGAGGTCAAAACAAAACGCATTCCGACCAGTCCTCGCTGCAAACGTTTTCGGCGCGCCCCGATTACCTGGCTGACCTGAGTACCAAGATTAAGTTTGACGTAATCAAAAGCGCGGGCGGGCGCTATGCCTACGACCCAATCTGGGGAACAGGCCGCGGCTATCTGGATGAAGCGCTACGGATGCATGGTCTGGAAGTTGAAACGATTCACGATTGGCGCGATGTACTTTTCGGCGGCAGAGCGCCAGAGCCTGAAGAAAGTCACTTAAGCGAGCTGCGTGAATTAGTCTTGTCTAAGAAATGCGTGCTCGGTTTGGCAACAGATGGCGACGCCGATCGTTTTGGAGTCATCGACTCGGATGGTTCCTTTATCTCCCCCAATCAATTGATTGCGCTTCTCTTCGATTATTTGGTGGAGTCAAGACAATGGAGCGGGGGCGCTGCTCGCTCGGTTGCAACTTCCCATCTGGTCGATCGCGTTGCTGAAGCACGCGGTTTGCCAGTTTACGAAACACCAGTCGGTTTCAAATACATCGGAGAATTGATCAATGAAAACAAGATTGTCATCGGCGGTGAAGAGTCGGCGGGACTGTCAATCAAAGGTCACTATCCGGAGAAAGATGGCATCCTTGCGTGTCTGCTCGCAGCGGAGGCAGTTGCGGCGCGCGGCACGAGTTTGACGGAGCAGTTGAATGAACTGTACGCCCGGGTCGGCAAGCTTGAATCCGGTCGCACGGGCATTCGCCTGACTCCGGAAATAATGAAAGCGCTGCCCGCCAAACTTAAGCAGGATCCCAAAGAGATTGGCGGCCGGCGGGTTGACCGCACCAATCGTCTTGATGGTGTGAAGTTCATTTTTGCCGACGGCTCGTGGCTTTTAATGCGTCCGTCAGGGACCGAACCGGTAGTTCGCATTTACGCAGAATCAGAATCAGCAAAAGACGTGGAGGTGCTCCTTGAGCAGGGTCATAGATACTTACTGGGTGGATGAACGGATTCGAGCGCAGCGCGTTGCGCCTCGAGTAGCTTCTCCGTTGGCATCAGTCAAAGAGATTTCTCTGGATATTATTGGCACTCGCGCCGAAGTTCGGCGTCGCGGTGGCTTAATACCAGCATGGGTAATCTTTGGAATGATTATCCTGGGAACGTTTGCGATCTGCGTCGGCGTGACGATGCGGACACGTACCAGAATGTCTTTGGCGTCCGATCAATATGTTCGTATGCAAACGGATGTTGAGGGATTACGTAACACGAACCAGTCGCTGCGATTGGAAATTGAGAAGTTGCGTACCGACCCGCGCACCATCGAAGTCGCTGCTCGCAGCCGGCTGAACATGGTACGGCCAAACGAGATTGTAGTGCCCGTCGAATGAGCAATTGGGGAAGCTCCTTCGCAACGGACAACACTGGAATTGATTTTACCTGCCGGTTGCCCGCTAGTTCCCCTTCTTGAACGCCACGCATCGCGAGTGCCTGCCGAGAACGCGCGGTTGTGACTGCCATCGCAGCCGCGCTCCCTTCTTAAAGAATCAGCAACAAAACTAGGCGATAGTAGTGTTGACACGTCTATACCTGTAAACTAATATCGAACTCCATTTAGGAACGATTTAGCCAAGTTCTATGCCTGAAACCAAGGTCACTTCTCCAGCACAGGAAGCGTTCGAGGAATGGGAGCGCGAGACGCTTCAACCAGTGCTCGAAAAGCACCCGGAACGAAAATCCAGTTTTCAGACTGTCTCGCTTGAAGAGACCAACAGACTCTACTCGCTCGCCGATGTTGAGCCGGTTGATTTCGAACGCGACATTTCCTTTCCCGGCAACTTTCCCTACACGCGCGGCATACACCCAACCGGCTATCGCGGCAAGCTTTGGACCATGCGCCAGTTTGCCGGCTTTAGCACGCCGGAAGAAACGAATGCACGATTCAAGTATTTACTGGCCCAGGGCCAGAACGGTCTTTCGGTAGCGTACGACTTGCCGACTTTGATGGGTTACGACGCTGATTCCCCGCTCTCCGAAGGCGAAGTCGGGAAATGCGGCGTGGCGGTTTCGTCGTTGGCCGACATGGAGGTGCTATTCGCCGAGATACCTCTCGAGCACGTCACCGTATCGCAAACCATTAATGCGCCTGCCTCCGTCTTGTTGGCGATGTATTTGGTAGTCGCTGAGAAGCAAGGCGCCGACTGGAAAAAGATTTCGGGCACGCTGCAAAACGACATCCTTAAGGAATACATCGCGCAGAAGGAATGGATCTATCCGA
>JBDTTW010000013.1:0-6082 GCA_039930405.1 bacterium | reverse complement strand
TCCTTCCAACGAATGTCTGCCAAAGAAAAAAAATACAAGTGGCGCCGCCAAGACTATCAAGAGCAGACGCGCGGACTGTTAATGCTCCACACCGGCCATGGCAAGGGCAAGACAACCTGCGCGCTGGGTTTGATGATGCGCGCCGCCGGTCGCGGTCTGAACTGCTGCATGATTCAGTTTATGAAGTCGCGCAATGACCGTTACGGCGAGCATGAGTCTGCAGCCAAGCTGGGCATTGAAGTGCATACCATGGGCGACGGTTTTACCTGGGACACTAAGAATCCGGAGCAGGATCGCGCCACGTCCCGAAAGACCTGGGACCTGTGCGTTGAGAAATTGCGCAGTGGCGATTACGACCTGCTCGTCTTTGACGAACTGGTTTACGTACTGAGTTATGGCATGCTGCCGCTTGCAGAAGTGCTGGCGGAACTTCAGAACACTCGCGCCTCGCAACCGGCTTTGCATATTGTCGTTACCGGCCGCGACGCCCCTCCGGAGCTGATCGCCGCCGCAGATTTGGTCACCGAGATGAAAGATATCAAGCATCCTTTCAACGCCGGCATCCATGCCCAGCAAGGCATCGAATTCTGATAAATCACCAGCGAAAATGAGGTTGACCCCAAAAGAGTTGGACTTTTTTTTACCTGCTTCCTTCAAGCACAATCTCTTATGTGCTAGGCTCTGTCCCTACCACAAATCGTGAAGGCTTTTCCCTGAACTGACGCAGCCATGCCCTGGTTTAGTAAAAAGAGTAAACAGATTGAAGCGGTGCCCCCCGAGGAGCGCGTCGTCAAGACGGAAAATGTCTTCGTCAAATGCGACGAGTGCGAGGCACATCTCTACAAGCGCGACCTGGACGAGTCGTTACAGGTCTGTCCGAAGTGTGGTCATCACTTTCGCATCGGCGCGCGCGAACGCTTGAGTATGTTGTTCGATGGCGGCGTTTATGAAGAGTTGGACGCGGAAGTTATCTCGATCGATCCGCTCGAGTTCGTTGACACCAAGCCATACAAGCAACGTCTGAAACAAGCCATAAAAAGTTCCGGCGTTCCGGAAGCAATCGTGAGCGGCCGCGGCAAAGTCGCCGACCACCCCGTGTTCGCCGGCGCTATGGACATGTCGTTCATTGGCGGCTCGATGGGTTCGGCGGTGGGTGAAAAGGTCACGCGTTTGATCGAACACACCTTGAAGGAACATGCGGCGCTGGTCCTGTTCTCCGCTTCCGGCGGCGCGCGCATGCAGGAAGGCGCGCTGTCGCTGATGCAAATGGCGAAAATCGCCGCAGCGCTCGCTGCTTTAGATGAAGCGCAACTGCCTTTCATTTCTGTCCTGACTGATCCAACCACGGGCGGAGTGACCGCAAGCTTTGCAATGTTAGGGGACATCGTGATTGCCGAGCCAAAGGCGCTGATAGGATTTGCCGGGCCGCGAGTTATCGAACAAACCATTCGACAAAAACTGCCGAAGGATTTTCAGCGCTCTGAGTTTCTATTGGACCACGGCATGGTGGACGCTATCGTGGACCGGCGTGAGCAGCGCGACTATCTGACCAAACTGTTGAATTTCATGTTGAATCCGGAAATCACCGGCGCGTCGGAAATGGATCGGCTGCGCTCGCGCGCGATTTCGGGCAATTAACTCAGTCGCACCAACCTCACGATTTTCTACAAAGGCAAAGCTTCGTTCATGGAGTTCAGCGAAACTCTTTCCTATCTCTTAAGCCTGGGCCACGAAACGCTGGCCATGAAATTGGGGCTCCGGAATACGGAGTTGCTGCTTGAGGCCCTCGGCAATCCTCATCATTCGTTTGCTTCGGTACAAATCGCGGGCACGAACGGCAAAGGTTCGACCGCGGTTATGCTCGATTCAATTTGCCGCCAAGCGGGGCTGCGCACCGGGCTTTTCACTTCACCACACCTGATATCCATCACCGAGAGAATCAAAATCGCGGGAGTAGATATTTCAGAGGATGAGTTTGCTGGTTTTGCCGAGCGGGTAAAAGGCGCGGCAGAGAGTCTGGTGGCACAAGCGAAGCTGCAAGCGCTGCCAACTTTTTTTGAGCACATCACCGCAATTGCTTTGTTGGCTTTCAAGGAAGCAGGTGTCGAGATCGCCATCCTCGAAACCGGTTTGGGCGGACGACTGGATGCGACTACGGTTGCGGGCGCGCGCGTCGTCGCGATCACGCCAATCGCGCTGGACCACCAGGATTACCTCGGCGCAACGCTCGCGGAAATAGCTGCCGAAAAGGCCGCAATAATTCGGCCCGGAACAACAGCGATAATTGCGGCGCAGCAGGACGAGGCGAGCGAAGTGATCCGGAGGCGCGCGGCTGAATGCGAGGTCGCGCCGCTGATGGCTGACTACCAAACATTGATTGCAGCAGCAACTGACGACGGACGCTTTACTGCTACGTTCCAAACCAGAAGCGAACGATACGAATCGGTGCGCATTGGGCTGCGCGGACGACATCAAATAGAGAACGCGGCGACTGCGATACGAATCGCTGAAGCGTTAAGTCAACTGGGCTGGAAAATCTCGCGGCGAGCAATCGTTGATGGCCTCGCAACCGCTCAGCATCCGGGAAGGCTGGAAGGGACCGGCCCATATTTGTTGGACGGCGCTCACAATCCTGCCGCAGCCCAGACCCTGCTGGAATACCTCGACGAGTTTGTGAAGGTTCCTTTGACGCTGGTGTTTGGTGCAATGCGCGATAAGAACCTGATGGAGATGGCCGCCATTCTCTTCCCTGTTGCCGCTCGCCTTGTTCTAACTCAGGCCGATAATCCGAGAAGCGCCAGCGCTGAAGAACTCCGGGAAATCGCGGGCGCGATCGGCGTCCCTAACGTTTTTGTCACTCATTCAATAAGCGAAGCGCTAACGAAAGCGCATGAAGTAACATCGTCGCCTGGTCTCGTCTGCATCACTGGCTCGCTTTACCTGTTGGGAGAAGCGAGAGCATTAATGAACGCTTCAGCCTTAACGATGTAAAGCAAACTGTTAGTTTGCGGTGTTCAGTGCCGCTCAAACTAAGAGGCTGCGCACCAACGCTACTAACAATTTGCTTTACCGACTGAACAACGCGTGGCGCCAATTCGATCGATAAAGGAACAACAAATGTCCACTGACCGGCCGCAGATTCTGGATAGCAAAGAAGTTTTTCACGGCAAGGTTTTTGCTGTGACCACGGACACGATTCGCGAAGGGAGTAAAACTTACCAGCGTGATACGGTCCATCATGCTGGCAGCGCGGTGATTGTTCCGGTGTTTGCCGATGGCACTTTGGCTCTGGTACGCCAGTACCGGCATCCGGCAGTTCGTTACCTGCTGGAAGTTCCGGCAGGGACCTTGAACCGCGGCGAAGATCCCGAGGAAGGCGCGGCTCGGGAGTTGGAAGAAGAACTTGGCTGCATCGCAGGGAGCCTGGAGAAGCTATCTGAATTCTTTGTGACGCCTGGTTTTTGTGAAGAGAAGATGTGGGTGTATCTCGCAACCGACCTAACTGAAACCGAGCAACGTCTCGAAGACGACGAGATTATCGAAATCGTTCGCCTCCCTTTTCCGCAAGCGTTGAGCATGATCACCACCGACGAAATCGAGGATGCGAAAACGATTATTGGCATCATGCTGGCAGCGCCGCGTGTCGGACCATCAATGTTTGAGACCGGCTACCCCGCGGTCTGAGTTCGTTTACGGTTACTGCAACCGCGCTGAGCTTCGAGTTTGACCGTAGCAGGACAACCTCATAAACTGAAACTCATCGTGCTTAACTCCGACGAAGCCACGGCAATTCATCTTGCCGACGATCCAAACTCATATGTGACGCCGGTCACTGCGGGTCCGCAGCCACCGAGCGTAGATGCAGATAATCCTTCCTGGGGCATCGGTTCAGCGATCTTTGTTTGGGTTGCCAGCCTCCTTCTGATGGTGTTCATCCCGCTGTTGTTATTGTTGCCTTATGCGGCAAGCAAAGGTCTGCAGCTCAGCGATCCAAATTACGTGAAGGCCCTGGCCGAGCTTGCACTCAGCGACAAAACCGCGGTGCTGCTTCAGGTAATCGCCATTTTGCCCAGTCATTTGCTCACCTTCGCTCTAATCTGGGCGGTAGTTACGCGATTCGGCAAACGACCGTTTTGGTCAACGATCGGCTGGCGCTTGTCGGGTGCGGTTGAAATCTGGCTGTGGGCGGGGTTGGGAATCGCGCTCTTCATCGTGGGATCGACGCTCGCGTGGTTGCTGGGTTCAGCCAAGCCCACGCAGTTGGAACAAATCATTAACAGTTCGCTGGCGGCGCGTTACACGATCTCAATTCTGGCCGTTGGCACAGCGCCGTTTGTAGAAGAGTTTATGTATCGCGGCCTGCTTTACGCGCCCTTGCAAAAACTTGCCGGCGCGCCGACTGCAGTTTTTCTGGTGCTGGCGCTTTTTACCATCATTCACATTCCCCAGTACTGGCCCAACGTGGGAGTGATCGCGGCGGTAGCACTGTTAAGTATCGCGCTGACTGTCGTTCGCGCTTATACGCACCGCTTACTTCCCTGCATCATCATTCATCTTGTGTTTAATGGCATTCAGGCGGTGCTGCTGCTTGCCGAACCCTACGCGCAAAAGATTCTTCCCGGAAGTGAGCCGGTGAATCCGACGTTTGTGCTGCTCCCGTTGCTTCACTATTTTCGCTGACAAATGGACTGCGAAGTTGTTGTCGTGGGCGGTGGCATTGGCGGGCTGACGGTGGCTGCCTTGCTGGCGCAACGAGGAATGAATGTTTGCCTGTTTGAGCGCCAGGCCGAGGTTGGTGGCTGCGCCGCCAGCTTCGACAAGTTTGGCTACTCGTTCGAGCAGAGTTATGGACTCTATTCTTCGTGGGAAGTTGACGAAATTCATCGGCGCATCTTCGCCGAGCTGCCCGTTGAGCCTCCCGCAGTCCACGCCCTCGATCCGTCCTACATCGTTAGACTTCCCGACCAATGCCAGGTTGCGATAGGAAAAAACACCGAAGAATTTGAGCGGAGCCTGCGCGAAGTTTTTCCTGAGTGCGCCGAGCCGGCGATTGAGTTTTATCGGGAACTGAATCTCTCCGGCATCACCCTCCGGCAATTACTGCAACAAAATTCCGATCTGCTTTCGGCATCAAAAACCAGCCGCACTTACAAGCTTTTGAGCAAGGGCAAGGCCGGCGCAAAGATATTGGCGGCCGGCAGCGGTCCAGTCGCGACCCACCTCAACGCGCTCTCATCCCGCTTTCGTCGCTTCGTTGATGCACAACTGCAAATCCTGGCACAGGGCAACAGCCAGCAGGTTCCCTATCTCCAGGCAGCAATCGCGTTCACTGAAGTCCGGCAGAGTATGGTCGGCATCAGCGGCGGCAGCGCAGCCCTGGCAGCGCAGTTGACGGATTCTATTCGCGCGAGCGGGGCCACAGTCAGGCTGAACGCGCCGGTGTTGCGGCTGGCTTACGACTCAGCCGGCAACGCTGTCGGCGTCGATCTATTAAGCGGCGAGCGCATCAACGCATCGCGAGCGATCGTCAGCAACCTGACGGTGTGGGATACATACGGAAAACTGGTCGGACTCAAGCGCACGCCGCCCGAAATAAGGAAGGCAATGCAAACACTCCGGGGCTGGGGTGCGTACCTGATGTTTCTTTCGCTTGAAGAGAGTGCCGCCCAAACCATGGCCTGCGACCGTCTTCTCTCGCTAACCGATTGGCAAACAGACGCTGACTACGACCCGGAGAACCATCAATTGTTTTTCAACGCTGCGCCCAATTGGGACAGCAGAGCGCCTGCGGCTAAGAGAGCCGTAACCGTTCATGCCTTCACCGAGGCAGACACGTGGTTCACATTTCATTCCGACGAAGGGGAGTTGGAGACACGGGACCAGCAAATGTTAGAAGCCTGCTGGGAACGTCTGCATGCGGCAATGCCGGAGCTCGGCAGCGACGTGGAAGTCATCGATACGATAAACCCTCGAGGCTACTACGACTCGACTCGGCGCAGGTTGGGCATGGTTGGCGGCTTGGTTCCTAGCGGCGGTCAATTCTGGCTCGGTCAAGCTTCATACCTCACCTCGCTGCCAAATC
>JBDTTW010000012.1:0-3531 GCA_039930405.1 bacterium | reverse complement strand
GGCACCGCGGACCGTGTGGTCTTCCCGGAAACTGCCGAGGACGTTGCCGAGATTCTGCGTGCGGCATCGCGCGCCAGAACGCCGGTGACGATTTCCGGCGCGGGCACCGGCACCGTAGGGGGTCGCATTCCTTCCGCCGGAATCGTCCTCGCAACCGACAAGCTCAATCAAATTAGAAGCATTGCTCATAACAACGACGGTGGCGGCAGCGCCGTGGCTGAGGCCGGCGTGCGGCTGGTGGATTTGCAGAAGTTTGTCGACTCCGAACAACTTCTTTATCCGCCCGATCCGACCGAGCGCAGTTGTTTTCTCGGCGGGACTGTAGCGACGAATGCTTCGGGCGCGCGCACATTCAAGTATGGACCAACGCGGAAGTATGTACAGCGCCTGAAAGTTGTGCTGGCAACGGGCGACATAATCGATCTGCGACGAGGTGAACTGCGCACCGACCATTCCCGACAAATAAAGATTCCACTTTTGTCAGGTTCAACAATTGAGGCGCGCCTGCCAACTTATCAAATGCCGCACACGCGCAAGCACGCTGCCGGGTATTACGTCGCGCCGGAAATGGATCTGGTTGACTTGTTCATCGGCAGTGAAGGTACGCTCGGCGTCGTAGTTGAGATTGAAGTCGCATTACTGCCAAAGCCGGAAGCGTTGTTGAGCGGCGTCGTATTTTTCAGTACGGCGGATGACCTACTCACTTTTGTTCAGTCAGCACGCAATCGTTCCTTAACGAACAGAAAACTGCGCGGGTCGGTGGCGCAACTTGGCGACTTGATGAACAAGGCATTCGAGGTGACTGACCGTCAGGCCCGGCCGCAATCAATAACCGGAGCCGAGGCGTTAACGAATCTTGATGCGCGTGCTTTGGAGTATTTCGACAGCGAGTCGCTGAGTTTCCTGCGTCAGAAATATGAAACGATTCCAGCGGAAGCGGTCGGGGCAGTTTTCTTTGAACAGGAAACGACTGGGGCGACCGATGAGTCGTTGATGAATGAATGGCTCGGGTTGTTGGAACAACATAATGCCTTAGGTGATGAGTCATGGTTCGCGACTGGCGAAACCGACCAGGCCGGGTTACGCGAGTTTCGCCATGCGTTGCCCGTTCTGATGAACGAGTGGTTTGCGCGGCACAAGCAACGCAAAGTTTCAACCGATATGTCTGTGCCCGACGCAGAATTTGCCGGCATGCTGCGTTTCTATGAGGAGACGCTGCAGCCGAGCGGTCTGCGCTACACAATCTTCGGTCACATCGGCGACAATCATGTTCACGTAAATATTCTGCCGCGCAATGATGATGAAGCGGCCAGGGCGGGTGAAATCTATTTGCAGTTTCTAAAGCGTGCGGCTGCTGTCGGCGGCACGCTGTCAGCGGAACATGGGATTGGAAAGCTGAAGCGTGATTATCTGCGCCTGTTCTACAGCGAGGAAAATTTGCGGGAGATGGCGGCGCTGAAACGCGCGTTTGATCCGGCCGGTATACTCGGCCGCGGGAATATTTTTTCCGAAGAGTATCTGTGACCACTGACTACTGACCACGAACCAACGAAACAATGTTCCGCTTCACCACCGCAGGCGAATCACATGGACGCGCACTTGTCGCGATCATTGAAGGTCTGCCCGCCGGCCTGCCGGTGGACGTGACCGCGATCAATCGGGAGTTGAAGCGCCGGCAATGGGGCTACGGTCGCGGCGGTCGCATGAAGATCGAGCAGGATGAAGTCGAACTCCTTAGCGGCGTGCGGCATGGCTTAACGCTTGGTTCGCCCATTGCTCTTTTGATCGAAAACAAAGATTGGGCCAATTGGACGGAAGTGATGGCTGCTGAGACGCGCGAAATCGCCCCGGATAAATCGCGTGAGCTGAAGCGCCCGCGTCCCGGCCACGCCGATCTTGCCGGCGGGCAAAAGTTTGCCGCGCGAGATTTGCGAAACGTGCTGGAACGCGCATCAGCCAGAGAGACTGCGGCGCGCGTCGCTTGCGGCGCGCTTGCGAAGCAACTGCTAAGCGCATTCGGGATTGAAGTTCTTAGCCACGTTATTCAACTCGGAGGCATTCCCGAAAAACCATTGGAGTTGACCTGGAACGCAATCGCTAAAATTCCTGAAGATGCGCCATTGCGCTGCTCAGATTCGGGGGCACAGCAACGCATGATTGAGCTAATCGATCAGAAACGCGAAAGTGGCGACACGCTAGGCGGCATCTTTGAAGTGGTCGCGCGCGGCGTCGTTCCCGGCCTCGGTTCGCACACGGCCTGGGATTTGAAACTCGATGGGCAGTTGGCCCAGGCAATCATGTCCATTCCTGCGGTGAAAGCGGTCGCCATCGGCGCCGGACACGAGGCGAGCGCGCTGCCCGGATCCGAAGTGCACGACGAAATCGCTTACAATAACGAGACCAAGGGATTCATACGCGCAACGAATCGCGCCGGCGGTTTGGAAGGTGGCGTAACGAACGGCGAGGAGATCAGGATCCGCGGTCACATGAAACCGCTTTCAACTTTGCGCCGGCCGCTGCGTTCAGTTGATATTGATACGAAGCAGGACGAGCCGGCGGGCTTCGAGCGTTCGGACATCACCGCAGTTCCAGCGGCCGGAGTTATTGGCGAAGCGATGGTCGCGCTTACTCTTGCCGTCGCGCTGCGCGAAAAATTCGGCGGCGACAGCTTGGGAGAAATGAAACACAACTTCGAAGGCTATCGCGAGCAATTGCGCGGGTATTAGTAGGGCAGGCCTTGCGTGTCTCTCGCGCGGCTCCGCCGCTTTCCGTGCGGTAAGGCTTTGCCTTACCGATGCTTTCACTTCTTTTTCGCCGAGGCTCAGCCTCGGCGAAGAACCAGGAGTGGATGACCGGAAAGGCAGAGCCTTTCCGCACCGAAGGCGGCAAAGCCGCTGTTGTGCATTTTGTGCAGACTGACACCGAAGCACCCTCGATCTTAGAATCATCAGCGAACGCGAATAGGAAAAATTTCAAAGAGGGCTCAATCAAGGCATGGCATTGAGGGAAATTGTGAAGTGGCCGCACCCGGTGCTCGACGCGCCGGGCGATCCGGTCACCGAGTTTAATGACGACTTAAAAGTCCTGGTCGGCGATATGTTTGAGACGATGTATTCCGCGCCTGGTGTTGGTTTGGCGGCGGTGCAGGTCGGCGTCTCAAAGCGCTTGTTCGTGATGGATTGTTCTGGCGGCAAGGATCCCGATCAACGCATCGTCATGATCAATCCGGAAGTCCTGAACGTCGAAGGCAATCAAAACGGCGAAGAAGGTTGTCTGTCCTTTCCCGGAATCTTTACGCCGGTCGAACGCAGCTTGCGCGCTATTGTGCGGGCGCATGATATCAACGGGAACGAGTTTGAAATCGACGGCGAGGAATTGACGGCGCGCTGCATGTTGCATGAAACCGACCACTGCGATGGCATTGTCTTTCTCGATAAGATGAGTTCCCTCAAACGCGAGCTGGTCAAGCGCAAGATTAGGAAACTTCAAAAAGCAGGGAAATGGAGTTAGGCAGCTCAGACTCCAATTAGC
>JBDTTW010000011.1:0-7309 GCA_039930405.1 bacterium | reverse complement strand
CCGGCGGCGACGATTATCTGGGCAAGCCTTTTAGTCCGCGCGAACTTGAGTACCGCGTCGAGGCCCTGTTAAAGCGCTCGACGTCCGTGGCCACCAGCACCGATAATGAACGCGTTTCGGTTGGCAATTTGGTGATCGATAAGCGCCGCCACGAAGTTATCCGCGAAGGCACGCGCATCGATCTGACGCCGCTCGAGTTCCAAATTTTGGAGTTGCTGGCATCTGAGCCGGGCCGGGCCTGGTCGCGCAACGCGCTGCTGGACCGCGTTTGGAGCACTGAGTACGAAGGCTATCAGCGAAACATCGATCCGCACATTAATAGGTTGCGTAAGAAACTGGAAACCGATCCCAAGAATCCGCGTTACGTGCTCACGGTTCGCGGCGTGGGTTATAAGCTAAATGAAGCTCCGTAATTCAGCAGTGGTTCAGGAAACACCGCCCTCACAATTGGGCCGTAACGGCTCGAGACTATTCCAAAACTCCTTCACGAGATTCTTAATAGTTCACCTCGGTCTGGCGCCGTTGCTGTTCGTTTTCTCGCTGGTTGTTGTGGGCCAGCAACCCGGCACACGTTTGATTTCGTTTCCTGTCTCGATCCAATGGACCAGGCAAAAAGGCGTAGCGAAGTACCGGCTTCAAATCGCCAGCGATGAGAATTTTCGTAGCATATTTTTTGACGGTCGAGTGCCGGGCGAGCGCTTCACGGCGACTGGCCTGCCGCCCGGCTACTACAACTGGCGCGTCGGGCCAGCCGATTCTGGAACCGGCCGATTCTCAACGCCGGTGCGATTTTTTGTTTCCGGCGGAGCGGCAATAACGCCAGTGCTGCCGGACAAAGGCGGTCGCCGCTCGCGCGTGCGGAGCGTCGCAAACAGTCATTAAGAGGAATTCAAAATGTGGGCAGTTAGCGCCATACTTTTCATCGTCTGGGTTGTCCTTAAGTTCCTCCTGCACAAGGGCGGGTTTGTCCACATCCTGCTGCTGGGCGCGATTTCGGTGTTTGTTGTGCAGCTTATTACCTACCGCAAGACCCGCTATCACCGGCTCCCCTCCGGAAGTTAGGCTTGACCCTTTTCCTACCCGTCGGCAACAATGATCAGGCTGGTTGCATCAACTAAACAGCGGTTTTCCTTCGCTGATTGTCGGTTTATCAGCAATAACGCCCGAGGATTACATTATGACTTCCTATAAGCGCCTGCCGTCTGCTCTCTTGGTTTTTCTGATGTGCGTCGCGCTCGGCTGCACCGCAATTCTTGCGCAAAGCGACCAGGCGCGCCGAACTGTGGCCGTCACGTATCCGCTGGATGAAAGTGTGACGGTCAAGTTTCGCGGCACGACGCTATTGCCTAGGCTCAAGGGCGAGGCAAAAGTTAAGCGCGTCGGGCGCCGCGGAACGCGCGTTGAGTTGTCGATTGATAATTTACCGCGCGCCAACGAGCTGGGCGGCATTTATACGACTTTTGTTTTGTGGGCCATCTCGCCTGATGGGCACGTTGACAACCTTGGCGAAATCAAAAGAGGCGGCAGTCCTTATATTGCTTCCAAATTGGATGTGACCACGCCGCTGCAAACGTTCGCCCTGGTCATAACCGCCGAGCCGCACTTCTTAATGAAAGTTCCCAGCCGCATGGTGGTGCTGGAAAATATTCCGCCGCAGCAGCCGGGCAATAGCCAGGTTGAAACCGTCAGCGTCCAATACATTGGTAACTCAAGCGACTATTTTCGCGATCCGCGTGTGCCGGAAATTGCCTCGTCGGATTTTCGCGACATTCCAGTCTCACTGCTTGGCGCGCGACAAGCGGTAAACCTGGCACGTTTCGCCGGCGCGCAACAAGACGCGACACAGGAACTTGAACAAGCCGAAGCAGACCTGCTGGCGGCGGAAAAAGCACTGCGGTTTAGTCAACCTGTTGCCGAAGTCGATGTGCTCGCGCGCAAGGCCACCTCTTCCGGCGCCAAAGCTGAAGAGATGGCATTCACGCGCCGCGCCGCTCGTCTGCGCCGCGAAGACATCCAGCGTCGTGACGAGGCGCTGCGCTCCGCTGAGCAAACCGCCCAGAGTGCGCAACAGGAAATTGAGCAACTACGCGGCGCCCTGGACCGCGAACAACGCGCTCGTGAGTTAGCGGAACGCGACGCTTCGACGGCTAACGAACAACTGCGCGAACAGAGAATTGAAGTAGCGCGACTGCGGGACGAATTGCAGACAGTGCGTTCTGAAGGCGAATCGGCAAAGCTGAATCTGGCCCGCCTTGAAGGTGAGCGACACGCTGAACAAGCGCGCGTCGAAGGCGAACAGCGTGAGCAACAGCGGCGCGCAGCGGAAGCAGCGTTAAAGAGTAGTTTGGCAAAGTTTGGAACAGTTAAAGAAACCGCGAAGGGTTTCCAACTTTTGTTGCCGGAATCAATCTGGAGTGGGCCACGCGCAACGACTTTGGTTTCGGCGGCTGCGGCAAAGCTCGAACCGCTCGCTGCTTTACTGGCAAGCAATCCTGATTACCAGGTCGTAATCGAAGCCTATACGGACGGCAAGGGCGACGAGGTGAGCTTGCAACAGTTAACGCAGGATCGGGCTCGCGAATTATCTGATCGCTTTCAGGCCGCAGGCGTGGAAGCGGCGCGCCTTCAGGCCAATGGCATGGGAGCGGCGAACCCCGTAGCCAGCAATACGACGGTCGCCGGACGCGCTCGCAATCGCCGTACAGAGATTACGTTCATGCCCGTATCTGCGCGCAGCGCTGCAAACCAGTAGGCAGTCGGCAGCAGCAGACGGCAGTCATGAAGGGCGGGTTCTTTGTGGCGACGTTGTTTTTTGTTGCCTGATGCTGAATTTTACTGCCTACTGCCCCTGCCTACTGCCGACTGATCATGTCCCCACTCGAAATCCTACAACTTGTCGGTTACTCAATTGGCGCGGTGTTGCCCGTCTGGCTGGGCATTCAACTATTCTCGCGCCGCCGCAAGCTGACCACAGTTGAACGACTGCTGTTTCTGCTGGCCCTGACGATGGGCGGCTGGCATGGCAGCAACCTGATCATCACCCTCCATGGCCTCTTCGGTTTCAGTTACGATAAATGGACCACTCTGCTGCGGACCGCCGACACCGTTTCGGTAGTTAGCATTACGTTTGCGTATTCCTTTCTGCTTCACGTTCATCTTTACTTGTGGGCGGCGGCATCTAACCGCCTGTTAAAGCTGAGCGAGAAAGCGCGCGTCTATCTCTCTTACCTGCCGAATATCTTTCTGGTCGTCGCGCTGTACAAGATTTGGTTTCGGCCGTACGCGCCAATGATGAGCCGGCTGCATTTTCTGGTGTTGCCGATGGCGGTCTGGATTACCTACGTGTTGGCCGTGATAGCCATCACCGAACTGCTGATCGCCAGGAAGGCGCGGAATCAGAGCGAGCAACGAATCATGCGCACGCTGGCCGGATCGTTTGTCGCGATCGGAATCGTGATTCTTGCGGCGCTCGCTTTCGGTTTGGGTGAGGGAACTGAAGCCGGTCTCTATTTGAAGACGGTGGCGAACCTTGGCTCGTTGCTCCCTTCGCTGCTGCTTGCTTATTACATCTATCGTTATCGCTATCTCGAAATCATCATTGAAGAGAGTTTGATTGTCGCTTCGTTTGCCGCCGTTGTTCTTATCATCTACATCTACGGCATCAAAACAATTGGCGATTGGATGACAGTGCGTTATGGCATCAGGCCGGGCGTCATCGAAGCGTTGCTAATCCTGGGGCTGGCACTGGCGGCTGCGCCACTGCGCCGCTGGCTGGAGAAACGATTTCACAGACTGTTCGAACGCGAGGCCGCGCTCTATCGCCAGGTTGTTTCGCGTATCGGGTCGCAAGCGGGCCACTACAAACAGTTGCCGCAGTTGCTTGATTTTGTTCAGCAACAAACGACGCTGGCGCTCGGCCTGCGACGCACGCAGATCGTTTTGCGGGCACGTTTCGTTTCGGGCGAGCCTGCCCTCACCGCCAACAATGATGACGCCGCTTTCAGTGAAGGCGTGCTGGAAAGTGTGATCGAGCTGGCCCAGGCAGGCAGTTGGAAGCCGGTTGAAAATCATCCCGCGCTCGCGAGTCACGGATTCGAATTGGCCTATGCCTTGCGCCGCGACGAACGAGTGTCTGGCGTGCTTTTGATTGATGCTCCCGCCGCTACCCTCAACGAAGACACGCGCTCGGTGCTTGAAGTGCTCGCTGGACAGGTCGCGATCGCTGTCGAAGACTGCCGGCTCGTTGAAGAGAACGTAACATTGGAGCGAAAACTCGCCGAGCGCGAGCGCCTGGCAGCGCTCGGCCAAATGGCGGCAACCGTCGCGCACGAGATTAAGAATCCGCTGTCGGCAATAAAGTCGATCGCCCAGGTGATGGGTGAAGACGCGAACATGAGCCGGGAGTATGCGCGCGATTTGAGTTTGATAGTTGGTGAGACGGATCGCCTGGGGCAGAGCGTGACGCAACTGCTGAGTTTTGCTCGCACGAAAGCGCCGGCGGAATTGCCGCAGCTCGCCAGCCAACTGGTTGATTCTGTCGTTCGATTGTTTCAGGCGACCGCCGCTGGCCGTCGAGTTAGGTTGATAACGAAATTCGGTAACGATCTCGAGCTCAGCGGCGACATCGTTTCGTCGGTGCGGGTGGCCCTTTCGAATTTGCTGCTGAACTCGCTGCAAGCAACAGACAGAGACGGGGAGATAACCATCGCGCAGGATATTGAAGCTGACGCACTTGTCGTCACGGTCCAGGACAGTGGCCCGGGCATTTCTGAAGAATTGCGAAAGCGCATTTGGGAGCCTTTCTTTACCACTAAACAAAGAGGCACCGGTCTGGGCTTGGCGATTGTGCGCAAGCGCATGGAAGAAGCAGGCGGAACTGCGCGACTCGTTGCGCCGGCGAATGGCCGCGGTGCGCGGTTTGAATTGCGCGTGGCTTTAAACGCGCAAAAGAAAAACTGATGCCTCGTTAACACATCCTCGCGCTAAGTTGGAACTTCTGAACTGCGCAAGCGTGTTAGCAAGCGATTGCTGGTCCATCGCAATCAGGAAGTCTGAGCCCATCGAAAGGCGTCTGGACCGGCAAGCTAAGCTTTTCATACAGCTCGCGCACTCTCCTCGTTGTTAACATTCTCAAAACACATTGAAGGAGATAGGTCTATGAATCTGCTAAAAACATCTACACGAATTCTGTTCGGAATTCTTTTTCTGGTGCTCATCAGCGGCGGACAAGTGCTGGCCCAGACTTCGGCAACCACCCAGCAGTCCAGTCAGGCTGACAAAAACGACGAAACAAATCTTGAGACGCAACTCTATCTGCTGCTCGCAACAAATCAGGGGACTGACGACGCGAAGCTGCCGGCGTCCCTCGACTCGGTGATTCAACAACTGCATGCGTCCTTGCCTTTCAACAATTATCGACTCGCCGCCACGCTTATCAATCGCGTAAAGAATGAGGGCCGGCTAAGCCTGCGCTGGCAAATGACGACATCAGTGGCTGCTCCCAGCGGCACTCTCACTCCAACATTCAACGACTTTCGCTTGAACGGCGTCAAGCTGATGCAAGCTGCTTCGGGACAGCAGTTGGTGCGCGTGGATGGATTTGCGTTTGGAACGCGCGTCCCGATTCAGACTGGCATGCAGGGAACGCCGGGGACTTTGACTGCTCAAGCCACGCCGGCGATTAACTACGAAAGCGCGGGACTGAACACGGACTTCAGCATGCGAGAAGGCGAGGCTGTGATAGTCGGCACGTTGAATATGGGCACCTCCGGCGATGCTACCATTCTGGTAATGTCGGTGCGGCGCATTTCGAAGTGATGCAACGGCTGCTCACTCCCTAAGGATTCTAAGCGGGCAGCAGGTAGCAGGTTCCTCACGCCCGTACCTGCTGCCAACTGCTCCCTGTCTAACTGCCCACCTGCTCTGGCACGCAATGCGCTAGGGAAATTCACCTTGAGAGTTCTAAACTACCCGAAAGGTGAAACAGGAAAAGTTGCGATTATTGATTGTTGATGACGAAGAGGCGTCGCGTTATGGCATTCGGCGCGGGCTAACCACGTTTGGCTATAACGTGTCGGAAGCCGAGTCGGCCGAAGCTGCGCGTGCTTTGTTACGACAGGCGCCTGCCGACCTGCTGTTGCTCGATGTAAACCTTCCCGGTATGAGCGGGCTTGAGTTCTTGCGAGAGTTGCAATCGCCGGCACTCGCAAATGGAAACCCGCCGCTCGTAATCATTATTACTGCCCATGGTTCGGAGCGAATGGCGGTTGAAGCCGTAAAGGCTGGCGCTTACGACTATCTCGCAAAACCGTTCGAGCTGGACGACCTGCGCTTAGTCGTTAAAAACGCCGCCGAGACGATTCAACTGCGGCGCGAGAATGTTTCTCTCCGCCGTCGCATTGAAGTTGAACGTTCACAGCGCGGCGCCTTGATCGGAAACTCCGAAGGCATGCAGCGCGTGCGCTCGATGATCGAGAAGGTCGCGGAGACTGACGCGACGGTTTTAGTGCGTGGCGAATCAGGCACCGGGAAAGAGTTGGTGGCACGCGAGCTGCACGAAAAAAACAGCGCCAGAAGCGCGGGTGCTTTTGTCGCCGTCAACTGCGCAGCGCTGCCTTCTGAGCTGATCGAGTCCGAGCTGTTTGGCCATGAAAAGGGCGCTTTCACTGGGGCCGCAGCCCGCCGGCAGGGAAAATTCGAACAGGCAAACGGCGGCACACTTTTCCTCGACGAGATTGGCGATATGAGTTCTAACGTGCAGGCGAAATTGCTGCGCGCGTTGGAAGAAAGACGAATCGAACGCCTCGGCAGCAACGAATCAATTCCGGTTGACGTGCGCATTGTGAGTGCGACGCACCGTCCGCTCGAACAGGAAATCGAAAAGGGAAACTTCCGCGCCGATCTCTTCTACCGGTTGCGCGTTGTGACCATCGTTATTCCACCACTGCGCGAACGTCGCGAAGATATTCCGCTGCTGGCGGAACAATTCACGCGCACAGCGGCGGAACGTTACAGTTTGCCGCTGCGGCAAATCGGCCAGAGTGCCTTGCGTCGCTTAGTTGATTATGACTGGCCAGGCAACGTTCGTGAGTTGAAGAATACGATCGACCGCGCCGCGATCATGGCTGAAGGTGAAGAGTTGCGCGCGGAAGATTTACCCGAAGAGATCATTCCGGGAGTGCAGCGAGCCAAAGGCGCAGAAGAGCCAGCGACAGGCGACGGATTGAACGTTCCGTTCACTGCTGACTTTCGCGAGGACCGGCGCGAGTTTGAGCGACGCTATATCAGCCGCTGCCTGGAACACACGCAG
>JBDTTW010000010.1:0-17471 GCA_039930405.1 bacterium | reverse complement strand
AAGCTTCCTTCATTAGCGCGTTCATGTCACCGGCGGCGTCGTTTGATCTGGCAAAAACTAATCGCGTGGTTTCCTGGTCATGAGAAGCCAACAATGCCACCACCTGCTCGTGAGCAATCAAAGCGTGCGCGAGTTGCTTCAGTGATTCGGCATCGCGATCAGTGAAGATTCGCTGCACTATGCGCGGCGATGAGTAGGCGGTGACGGACCCATCCGCTACCGCGGACGGTCCTGACTTCATTCCGTCACTCGGAACAGACTCATGCAGAGTTTGAGCTGACGGAGATGGTTCTGACATTCCCAGCAGTTCCCCCGCTTCCACCCGCGCCGCTATTTCTTCGAGCACGCGCACGCGGCGATGCAGTTCTTTGTTCTCGTCGAGCATGCGCGCAGCTAGCGCCGGCGCGTCGTCGCGAGCGGAGCTAAAAAGAGCAGCGACGTCGCGCGCGGTCGTGTTCGCGCGTCGATAATCGGCGAGCGCGCGCATGCCGGCCACAAACTCAATGCGCGTCAGGCCCTTTGCGCGTTCCCAATGGCGCACCGCGATCATCCCAACTTCACCGGTGCGAAACGCGTGTGTGCCGCCACACGGCGTCAAGTCGAACCCGTCGATTTCAATCAGTCGCAAATCGCCAGTGCGCGCCGGCTCTTTTCGCAGCGGAAGTTCGGAAGCTTGCTGCGAAGTAACGGTTTGAATGGTGATCTGCCGATCTTCCCAGACGACATTGTTCGCCAGCTCGACGCCGCGCTCGATCACTTCGTTGCTCGGGTTCGCCAACTCTACATCGATCTCGCAACAGTCCGTCAACACGCGAAAGCCTTTTGTCGGAGCGCTAAAGAGTGTGACAAAAGCCTGAGAAAGAATGTGCTGTCCGGTGTGTTGTTGCATGTGATCCAAACGTCGCAACCAATCGACACGACCTTTTACAGTTGTGCCGACTTCAGGCGGCCGTCCTTGAATAACATGCAGCACACCATTGTCTTCGTCGTCGATGCACTCGACAACGCGCAGGCTGTTAAGGGTTCCGGTGTCGCTCGGTTGACCGCCGCCGGTGGGATAAAACGCAGTCCGGTCCAACGTCACCGCGGTCCAGCCGCTGACGCGCTCCGAAATCTCAACAACGCGAGCTTCGAATTCGATCAAATGAGAGTCGTTGTAATAGAGGCGTTCGGTAGCCGGCATGTAAGTTTAATAAGCCAACAACGAAAAGCATGCAAGCCAGGGTAGAGCACTAAACTTGAATAATCTCAAGGTCGGGAAGGTGGGCATGCCCCCGCTCTTTAGTTTCGCGAGAAAAGCTTGTACCCCAAGTGAGCGGGAGCATGCCCCCTTCCCAACCGTGAGCTTCCTATTTTTGAGTTGGACCACTCCGTTGAGTGGTACATACACACCACCGTTTCTTTGACAGGCCTTCCGGAAAACCAACATAATCCGCGACAGCTTGCCTAACATCTGACTGCGACTTTTTGGAAACTTCATGAACTGCAGCTCGCGCCATAAATTCATCCGCTGTTTATTACTGCTTTCATTAATATTTTCGTCGGCCGCTTTCGCATTCGCGCAACCAGAACAGCCGCTGCGATCGCTCACCTATCGCCTGTCGCTGTCGCGCCCGGTTTCACACCTGTTCGAAGTAACCATGGAAGTTGAATTGCCCGAAGGCCAAGCGCCAAAGTCCCTCGACTTGCAAATGCCAAAATGGTCCCCGGGACGTTATGCGGTCTTTGACTTTGCCAAGAACGTGCAGCAGTTTGAAGCACTCGGCGGCATCTGCCCGCGCGGCGCGCAATGCAAGATGGTTCCGTTCCCGGTCACGCGCGTCGATGATCAAACCTGGCGCGTCGCGACGATGAACTCTGCTCGCCTGACAATTCGCTACAAAGTTTTTGGCAACGATTTGTCCGGCACGTTCTCCCAACTGGATTCGCGTCACGCGAATTTCAATGGCGGGACGATCTTCATGTACCTGGTTAATCACAAACAGGATCCCGTCAGTCTCTCGATCGTTCCCCCGAAGGGTTGGAAGATTTTCAACGGACGCATGAACCGGCTGGACCAGAGCGAATGGCAGTTTCCCAACTGGGACATTCTGATTGACACCCCAACTGAGATTGCGCCCGACTTCACGCTCGACGAGTTCAGGGTTGACGGCAAGCTTTATCGCGTTATGGTCCATTCATTTGGTGATGAAGGCGGCAAACGCGCGGCGCTGGTCAGTGATATTGAAAAAATTGTGCGGGCAGAAACCGCGATGTGGGGACCGCCGGAGTTTGATTCCTACACTTTTCTAATGCACTTCGCTGCCGACGATCATTCCGGCGACGGCATGGAGCATCTGACGTCCACTCAAATTATCGAGCCGGGTGCGCTGGGTGAGACGGGAGTCTATGGCGATGCGCTAGATACGGTTGCGCACGAATTCTTCCACGTTTGGAATGTGAAACGACTGCGGCCGGTCGAACTTGGACCATGGGATTTCACTCGCCCGGCGAACACGCGCGGGTTGTGGATTGCTGAGGGCTTCACGAATTACTACGGACATCTGATGATGCGGCGGGCCGGTATCTGGGATGACACGCGTTTTTTCCGCACCGAAAGCCAAACCATCACCGGAATCGAAAATGCTCCCGGAAGTCATTTGATGAGCGCCATAGAGTCTTCGCAACAGGCACCCTTTCTCGACGGCGCGCCACACGCACAACGAACGAACCTTGCCAACATCTCGATCAGTTATTACCCGAAAGGTGAGTTAATCGCGCTCGTACTCGACTTGCTGATTCGCGGCAAGACGGACGGCAAGGCTTCGTTGGACGATGTTATGCGGCGCATGTACGAAGAGTTTTATTTGAAGAGTCCCAACGCGACCTATTATTTGCGCGGGCGTGGTTACAGCAGCGAAGATCTCCAACGAGTGGCAGCGGAAGTAAGCGGCTCAGACCTGAGTGATTTTTTCCGGCGCTACGTTCACAGCGTAGAAGTACTGCCATATGATGAGGCGCTTGCCCCGGTCGGGATGCATTTGGTGCGCGAGCAGGCACGCGAGCCATTCGATGCCGGAATCAGGGTTAACTGGGAGAACGGCACGCTGACCATCGGCTCGGTCCGCAACGATTCGCCCGCTGAAGACGCCGGCTTGCAGGAAGGCGATGAAATTGTTTCGCTGGGACGCAAGAATGTGTCGCGCGAAAACTGGTTAGTCGCGCTCGCTCGTTACAAGCAGGGCGATCGCATACCGGTAACAGTGAAGCGCGATCGCCGCACCATTCAAACAACCATCGTGTTGCGCGAGCCGGAACGTTTCGAATACAAAATTGAAGAACGGAAGGACGCAACGGCGAGACAGAAAGCTTTGCGTCAGGCATGGCTTAAGAGCTAACTGAGCGCCCGAGACTTCTCATGATCTCGACTCCTTCAACTTCCAGGTCAATCGGCAGCAGAAAGTTTTTACTCCTGTGGCCGCTCTTTTTTCTTATCTGCGGCGGTTTGGGTTATCCCTCGCTTAGCCGGTTCGATCCGCGCGTTACCCCAGGGCTCAGCGACACGATAAAGTATTACGCGATAACCACCGGCGAGGATCAATCTGGTTTCAGAGAGAATATGCGTTGCCGCGTGCTGGTGCCTTACGTTGCGCGGCCTTTCTATCGTTTCGCGCAAGCGTACCTCCACTCCTGGAATCCGGTGTTTTTCGGTTTACTGGTTGCGGCTGCCATTTTTTGCGCCACCACCGCATGTTTGATTGTAAGCATCGGCGTAAGACTGTTTGACGACCTCAATCTCGGTCTGCTGGGCGCGTTGCTTTATCTCTTGAACTTTGCTGTTTCAAATCTGCAACTCGCAGGCATGGTCGATGCAGGTGAAGCATGTCTTATGGCGGCCGTGGTTTGGAGTCTGCTTAACGACAGATGGTGGTTACTGCCGGTGTGGGGCTTATTTGGCGCGGCTGCTAAAGAAACGTTCGTGCCTTTCGCGGGCGCGTTTGCGCTGACGTGGTGGTTCATTGGCTATCGTCGCAGAGAAACGCGGCTGCAGGAGCTGTTTTGGGTAATAGCTTTGGCCGTCATAGGTCTTGGTACCGTGCTGGGAATTCGCGCCGCGGTTGTGGGACAGTTTCGTTGGCCCTGGCAAATCGCTGAACAGGTTATTGGACGGGACAGTTACTTTTCGGCAATCGGAAAGTTCTTTATGCAAGGCAGCTTCTGGTACGTTCTGGGGTGGCTCCTGCCGTTGGGGCTGGTGCGGATAAAATCTTTTCCGCAGACCTGGGTTTGGGCCGCACTCGTCGCATCGGTGGTAGCGCTGGTCCTGGGAGTCGAGATCGATTCCGGTGGGAATGTTGCCCGCGCCCTCTTTAACATTAGCGGACCACTGTTGAGTCTTTCAGTCGCCAGACTGATAACCGGCAAGGGTGCTTCGCTTCAACCCACAACTTAGAAGACCGCCAGGCTCAAGGAGCTTATTCCAAGCGGTAGTTGGGCGCTTCCTTAGTGATGATCACGTCGTGCACGTGCGACTCGCGCAGGCCGGCGGAAGTGATGCGAATGAACTGACTCTTTTCCTGAAACTCCTTGATCGAGCGGCAGCCCGTGTAACCCATCCCTGAACGCAAACCACCAACCAACTGCGTCGTCATTTCCGCAATCGTTCCTTTATAAGCTACGCGCCCTTCGATTCCTTCCGGCACAAGTTTCGCTTCGCTCTCGGCCATTTCCTGCGCATAGCGATCGCGCGATCCTTCGCGCATGGCGCCGAGCGAGCCCATGCCGCGATAGGTTTTGAAGGAACGACCCTGAAATAGAATTACCTCGCCGGGCGCTTCTTCCGTTCCGGCGAAAAGGGAGCCGATCATGACCACGTCAGCGCCGGCGGCCAACGCCTTGGCCACGTCGCCGGAAAACTTAACGCCGCCGTCGGCGATTATGGGAATGCCTTTCGCGCGCGCGGCTTTGACGCAGGATTGAATCGCCGTTATTTGCGGCACGCCGGCGCCGGTGACCACGCGCGTGGTGCAGATTGAGCCGGGACCAATACCAACCTTGACGGCATCGACGCCCGCCGCGATCAATTCCGCGGCGCCTTCGGTTGTGCCAACGTTACCGGCGATTAAGTCCGTGTTTGGATGACGGTGCTTGATCTCAGCGACCGCTTCGATAACGCGAACTGAATGGCCGTGCGCCGTATCGATCACTAAACAATCGACGCGAGCTTTAACTAATTCATCGGCGCGTTCGCGATAGTCTCCGGTGGCGCCGATCGCTGCGGCAACACGCAATCGCCCGAGATCGTCTTTCGCCGCGGTTGGGTACTTGATCGCTTTCTGAATGTCCTTAACCGTAATCAGACCTTTAATTCGTTTGTCATCGTCAACTACCAGGAGTTTTTCGATGCGATGTTTTTGGAGTACAGCCTTGGCCTGTTCGAGCGTGGTGCCGACCGGGACCGAAACCAGCGGCTGGGGCGTCATAACTTCCGACACGGGAATATCAAAACGGGTTTCAAAGCGCAGATCACGATTGGTGATGATGCCGACGAGATGACCGTCCTCATCGACCACCGGCACGCCGCTGATGTGAAATCGCTCCATCACTTGCAGCGCTTCACGCACCGGTTTGTTCGGCAGAATTGTTACCGGATCGACGATCATGCCTGACTCGGAACGCTTTACTTTGTCAACTTCTTCCGCCTGCCGCTCAACGCTCATGTTCTTGTGCACGACGCCGATGCCGCCTTGCTGGGCCAGCGCGATGGCGAGCGCGGCCTCAGTTACGGTGTCCATCGCGGCCGAAGTCAACGGAATCTGCAAGCGAATGTTTCGCGTGAATTGCGTCGAGGTGTCGGTTTCCGAAGGCAGCACGTCGGAACGCGCCGGCAATAACAAGACGTCATCAAACGTTAAACCTTCAACTATGTTTGCAGAAATCATGGATGAATTAGTTCTCCTCTAAAATTGAGTGGCACAGACTTCACGGTCTGTGTCCCCAGGTCAACCACAGACCGAAGTCTGTGCTACTGCAAATACTTGCATCTTCGGAACGCTGAAAACGTGACTCCAAAAACACGAACGCCCGCCGGTTACGACGGGCATTCTTCGTTTTGCCTTGCTGACTCCAAACAAGCGGAGCGGCAGAGCGCAGTAAGGCAAGAACTCGTAAGCCAAAAATTATTATTGCCAGACGTTTTCGTAATCAGCTTTCCAACTATCCGTTCTGCCGGCAGGGCTAAATCGGTCAACTCCCGCGGCCACGTTTTCTTTCTTAACTTCAATTATCACTGTTTGCTGTTCCATCGCGGCGCGCCGTTGTCCCCATTTCATCAGGGCCAGCGCGATCGCGGAAAGTATCGCCAGGATCACGATCGCCAGCACCAGCGTCAAATACGGCGACCGAGTGGCGGGCATGTCCGTATAAACTTTTGAATGAAAAGGCGTGGACCCAACCTCTTCGCCAGTGTCACCCTGGTCACGCATGTAGCGGGTGTAAGCTTCGACCGCCTCTTTTTCGTCGTAACCGACGTACTTTGCATATGCCTTTACAAAGCTGCGGTTGAAGATTCCCCCCGGCAGCCGTTTGTAATCATTTGTTTCGATTGCTTCCAGATAACGCACTTGTATGCGCGTCTGATCTGAGATCTCGCGGAGGGGAATTCCGCGCTCTTCGCGCGCGGTTCGCAACAGTTCGCCGATAGTTGCTGCCATCACAAATTCGCGTGCGTCCTTAGCGCTTTGGTAGGTGTGCCGGTTGTCAGTTCATTTGAAGTAAAGTGCACTTGTTTCCTGGAGCAAGTGGGGCTGTGATCGATCTCGCAAGATCCACTTAACTATTTGGCCGAATATATCTTGCGCGGGCAAACACTGTCAAACATTGAGAGCCTGAGGTCGGAGGTCAGAGGTCAGATGTCAGAATCAGATGTCAGAGGCCAGATGTCAGACGATCCAACTCGACACATAATGTTTGCCATCGCTCTGCCGAGGCCGCTGTCGTGACATCTGACATCTGACATCTGATTCTGACCTCTGTTCTTGATTCTTCGCGCCCGCGGTGATAGGTTGACGCCAGAGACTAACAACCCGACTTTAATTTCTACAACGAGAAAAGTGAGGACACAAGAGATGCCGTTAGAAGCACTCGGAATGGTCGAGACCAAAGGTTTTGTCGGCGCTGTTGAAGCTGCGGACGCCATGGTCAAAGCTGCGAATGTTCAACTGCTGGGAAAAGAATATATCGGAGCCGGTTACGTAACGATTTTTGTGCGCGGCGACGTGGGTGCGGTCAAAGCCGCCACGGACGCAGGCGCGGCAGCGGCGCGTAGAGTTGGCGAGTTGATTAGTGTGCACGTTATTCCTCGCCCGCACGCTGAAGTTGAGCGGGTTTTGCCGGTTGATGGTCGCACCGGTTTGAGTCCCGACGAGCGTTCGCTGCAAGGTGGCGGCGCGCGCGGTCAGTTGGGACAGGGCGAAGGTCGCTCGTTGCAGGCGGGTGGCGCGCGCGAGGGAAGTAAGGAACGAGCCCGATGATTGGAGATTGCTGATTGCTGATTGCGGATTGGAGAAAAGAAGGCTCACTTCTTAAAATCGCAAATCACCAATCGCTAATCGGCAATCGCGGGAGGGGTTATGTCCACGGATAAAGATCTTCTGTCAGTGCAGCAGGCGCGAGATCTAGTTGACGCGGCGCACAAGGCCCAGGCAGAACTTGTGCGCTTTGATCAAGCGAAGATTGATCGCATCTGTGAAGCCATGGCAAAGGCGGCGTTGCGCGAAGCCGCTCGTCTGGGCGCCATGGCCG
Organism: bacterium; assembly: GCA_039930405.1. Classification (GTDB taxonomy): domain Bacteria; phylum Acidobacteriota; class Blastocatellia; order Pyrinomonadales; family Pyrinomonadaceae; genus PSRF01. Next base: position 9,689 of record JBDTTW010000010.1, on the reverse strand, counting down.
TGGAAGAGACTGGTTATGGAGTTCCGGACGACAAGCGCGAGAAGAACCGTTTTGCAGCCGAAGATGTCTGGAATTATTTTCGCGGATTGCGCACCGTGGGCGTCGTTTCCGAGTCGAAAGATGTAGTTGAAATCGCCAGCCCCCGCGGCGTCGTGGCCGGCATCATTCCTTCCACAAATCCTACCTCGACCGCAATCTTCAAAGTCCTGATCGCCATCAAATCCCGCAACGCTATTGTCTTGTCGCCACATCCTTCGGCGGGTCGTTGTATTAACGAGAGTGTGCGCGTTATGCGCGAAGCCGGCGTCAAGGAAGGCTTGCCTGGCGACGCGATCGGCTGCATGACGACCGCGACGATCGAAGGCACCGAAGCGTTGATGAAGCACAAGCAGACCGCGGTGATCCTGGCGACTGGGGGCATTGGTTTGGTGCGCGCCGCATACTCTTCAGGTAAGCCGGCGTTTGGTGTTGGACCAGGAAACGTGCCGGTTTTCATCGAACGTTCAGCAGACGTGCCCAAGGCCGTGCAGGATATCCTTACCGGAAAAACTTTTGACAACGGAACAATCTGCGCTTCTGAGCAGGCGGTCGTTTGCGATGCGCCGGTTGAGAGTGCGGTGCGTGAACAATTTAAAGTGCAGGGCGCCTATTTCCTGTCGGCAGCCGAAGCGGATCAGTTAGGCAAGATTGTGGCAACGCCGCAACGGTCGTTGAATCCGGGCATTGTCGGCAGGTCGGTTGAAGTGATTGCCAAATTGGCGGGGCTGAACGTGCCGCCGGGCACGCGCTGCCTGATGGCCGACGTTGGCGGCGTAGGGCGCGAGTTTCCGCTGTCGATGGAAAAGCTTTCGCCGATTCTCGCGTTTTACGTAGCTGATGGTCTCGCGGCCGGCGCCGCGCGCAGCTATGAAATCCTGCGCTATGGCGGGATGGGCCACACCGCCGGAGTGCACACTCGTTCGCGCGAAGCAGCCGTTCGTTTCGGCAGCGAGATGCCGGCGTCGCGTATTACGGTCAACACGCCGACAACGCATGGTGCGATTGGTTTTTCAACTGCTCTGCCGCCATCAATGACGCTGGGCTGTGGTTCGTGGGGCGGCAATGTAACCTCCGATAACGTTTCGCCGCTGCATTTGATGGACATCAAACGTGTCGCTTTCGAAACACGACCAGTGAAGAGTTCGAGACCCGCTGTTTCCAGTTCCACTGTGGCTGCGCCAGCCCGGCCGCCAATGCCGCAGCGGGCGCCGGCGCGTGCAACTACAGCGCAACCCGTTGCTGCTTCTGGTCCGGGCAAGATCAATCGCGAAGAGATTGCAGCGATAGTCGATCGCTTCCTTGCTGGCCGCGAACCGCAGCAAGCGCGACCACAACCGTCCGCGCCGCCGCGACAAACCGTCGAAGCCGAAGCCGGCAGCATGTACAGCGCTCCATCCCAAGCGGCTCGGCCGGCTGAACGTTCAGGCGGAAATGGCGGAAATGCCGGGGGTTCAGCTGAACGTCGCGCCGCCGCACCGGCATCAGCGAATGGCCATACGACCGTCGACTTCGTCAGTGAAGATGACGTGCGCCGGGCAATCCAAAAAGGCGAGAAGATCTACATCACTGCGAAGACCATTATTACGCCGGCAGCTCGTGACCTTGCCGATCCGGCTGAGGTATTTGCTAAGACTTAGTAAATGGTAAATGGTAAATGGTGAAAAGTCGTACGACGTCACTAGAGCTAGCCACCTTGACCATGCTAACCATTTACCATTTACCATTTACCATTCACCAACCATGTTTTTAGGAAAAGTCGTCGGCACAGTTTGGTCCACTAAGAAGTCTCCGGATCTTGAAGGCATCCGGTTTCTGGTGGTGCACCCGTACGATCTTGATAAAGAACCGACGCGAAATATTGTCGTGGTCGCGGACCGGCTCGGCGCGGGCACTGGTGAAATGGTGATTTGCGCTTACGGCAAGGCAGCGCGCACCGCGATTGGCAATCAGGAAATGGCGATTGAGGCGGCAGTTGTCGGCATAGTTGATCGGGTCGACATTACTGATACCACTTCCGAAGAGATGCGCGAGGCTGCGGTGCAGTTAGCGCGCGATAACGGCAAACCCTAGCGAATTGCCGATTGCCGATTGGCGATTGGACTTTGGCTGAGCCGAGGACTAAGCGGATCAAACTCATCTAGAATGAACGAACACAATCGGCAGTCGGCAATTGGAAATCGGCAATCGCGAATGACTCATGGCCAATGAAGATCTGATCTATCGACTAACCACCGCCGTCTACAACCGTCTCGGTGGCGCTGCCGATGAGCAGACAGTTGAACAATTGGTTACGGAGCTTTATCACACCGTAGAACCTTTCCTTGGTTCCAACGGCACTTCCTATTCATCAGTCCAATCGTTTCCAACCAGTAGCACTACGGCGGCGGACCGCGAAGGCTCGGCCGACCGCATGATCATTTCCGTGTTTGGCGTGGACCATCCCGGCATCGTTGCCGGTGTTTCCCACATACTGGCCGCGGCTGATTGCAGCATCGTGGATATCAATCAGACCGTGGTGCAGGGAAAGTTTGCGATGGTGATCATTGCCAACACGGCGAGAGCGCGCGAGAGTGCGGCCGAGCTTAAGGAACGCTTACGGCGTGAGGGCGAACAACTCGGCGTGCGCATCTACGCGCAACGCGAAGATCTCTTCAACGCCATGCACCGCATTTAGTAAATGGTAAATGGTGAATAGTAAATGAGAACATGAACGCCCAAAGCCGCCCACGTCTCGTCTGTCCCACCTAGAGTTCAAAATCACACAATGACTATTTACCATTTACCATTTACTATTTACCCTGCATGTCTGACCCGCTAATTGCCCGACGTTGTCCCTGGTGTGGCATTGCCATTCGCGAACAAGCGTTCTTTTGTCCGCAATGTGGCAATGACCTGACGCAGTTGCATCCCGACTTTAACGCGACGATCGTCGAGTCAGCCCCACCGAAATCACAACAAAGTAACACCGATGAATTAATTCCACCGGCCGCAGTTGAAGATTTGCCAGTTAGAGCCGCGCCGGCCGCGTCGACGCCGGCAAAGAGTCGCAAGCCGGCCATTGGCCAACAGGCGCTGGGAAAAATGGGAGCCGGAATTCAAAAGGCTACGCACGTTGCTCGCGACGTTGAAGGCAATGTGGCCCAGCGAGTACAGAAGCTGCGCGACGCGTCGAATGTGGTAATTGACGAAGCGACTTATGATGCCAGCCTGCGTTTCGTCCTGGTCGCAGTCGTGCTGTTTATTTTGTTTCTGGTCATATTATTTTTGAGCAAAGTGATAACGTAGGGGAGTTTCGATTTCGGGTTCACCCACTTCTCTTAACTCGAAACTAGAAACTCGGAACTCGAAACTAGCCAATGGAATACTCGCAAGCGGAAATTCTACAGACGGTGGCGATGACCGAGATGGAGCATCTCGACGTGCGCACTGTTACGCTCGGACTCAGCTTGCGCGACTGCGTCTCAGAAACCATCGAGCGCACCTCCGAACGCGTCTCGGAAAAAATCCACCGCTTTGCCGACAACCTGGTCCAAACCGTTGATCAAATCGGGGATGAATTTGGCATTCGCGTCGCCAACAAAAGAATCGCGATCACGCCGGTTTCGATGATTACTGAAGGCGCCAGCGGCGATCCGGTAAAACTCGCGCGCGCAATCGACCAGGCAGCCAAAGAGGTCGGCGTCGATTTCATCGGGGGTTACTCCGCGCTGGTCCATAAGGGCGCCACTGACTCGGAACTTGAGTTTCTAAACTCCATTCCCGAGGCCTTGTCGACAACTGAGCGCTTATGTTCCTCGGTCAACGTCGCCACCACCCGCGCCGGCATCAACATGGATGCGGTGCGTCAGGTGGGCATCATCATTAAGGAAGCCGCGGAACGCACCAGCGAGCAGGGCGGGATCGCTTGCGCCAAGTTTGTCTGTTTCGCAAATTCCGTCGAAGACAATCCGTTCATGGCGGGCGCCTTTCATGGGGTTGGCGAACCGGAAGCCGTAATCAACGTCGGTGTATCGGGGCCGGGCGTCGTCAACTACGCCGTAGGCCGGGCGGCGCGCGATATGCCGCTGCAGGACATCGCTGAAATCATAAAAAAGCTGTCGTTCAAACTTTCGCGCGCCGGCGAACTGGTGGGCCGGGAAGCCGCGCGCCGCTTAGGGATTCCCTTCGGCATTATTGATTTGTCACTCGCGCCGACACCCGTGCCGGGAGATTCAGTCGCCAACATTATCGAAGCGATGGGTTTTGAACGAGCCGGCACGCATGGCACCACAGCCGCGCTGGCGCTATTGACGGACGCGGTAAAAAAAGGCGGCGCGATGGCCAGTGGTTCGGTCGGCGGCATGAGTGGCGCGTTCATTCCAGTTTCCGAAGACGCCGGCATGATCGAAGCCGCGCAACTTGGAGCGCTGTCGCTGGATAAACTCGAAGCATGGACCAGCGTCTGCTCAGTCGGCATTGACATGGTCGCCGTGCCCGGCTCGACATCAGCGGAAACGATTTCAGCAATCATCGCGGACGAAATGGCAATCGGCGTGATGAATAACAAAACGACTGCCGTGCGCATCATTCCGGTGCCGGGAAAAGAAGTTGGCGAGATGGTTGAGTTCGGCGGCTTGCTGGGCAGCGCGCCGATCATGGCAGTGAACAGATTTTCGTCGGCTGATTTTATTCGCCGCGGCGGCCGGATTCCGGCGCCGATTCATTCGCTGCGAAATTAGAGTTCGCAGCGGTTTGCTGAAAACCCCTCGTAGTATTTTCCCGGGAGAAAGCGCTTTGCATAAACAAATAATTAATCTATGCCTGTTGCTGGCGTGCTCAATGTTGGTCACCGCCGCGTCCGCAAAACCCCTTATCAATTTAAGCGTACCCGTTACTCAGGGGAATCAACTTTTTACCCACAAAGAAGCAGGGGTTCAATTCGAACTGCCCGCGGGCTGGAAGGCAACCCCGGATGGTGAAGTGATTACTGTCTCGACGGCGGACGATAGTTTGCAAATGGTGTTTTGGGTACCTGATGAGAACACTTTCGATGCGGCCGTAAAGGATCTCGACAAGGAATTAGACAAGACGATCAAGAACATTAAGATCACGGACAAGGGCACCTCAGACACTCACAATGGGATGCCACATTTCAGTGAAGGCGGGACGGGCGAAGTCAACGGAACTACGATCGAGTGGAGCGTTGACGTGCTCAAAGCCAGGAAGGTAGTGGGAGTTTTGACTTTTGCCGCACCCGGAGTCGCGGAAAAGCATGCTGACGAAGCCGCAAAATTCATCGGCAGTATTAAGAAGACTGAGTGATTCGGACTTCTATCTGTGCGTCAGCGAAATTAGGTGTTAACATTACGCGCCATCTGAAGGAGCGCATATGCCGGAAGCACTGGGATTAATCGAATGCAAAGGGTTGGTCGCGATGATCGAAGCGGCCGATGCCATGGTTAAATCAGCGAATGTTCGCCTGGTCGGTTGGGAAAAGATCGATGCGGGCCTGGTAACTGCCATCGTGCGCGGCGATGTTGCTGCGGTGAAGGCCGCGGTCGATGCCGGCGCGGCCGCCGGTAGAAAGGTTGGCGAGGTGGTGGCCACGCACATTATTCCGCAGCCTCATGAAGAGGTGGACCAGAGTATTCCCGTACTCCATACTGGAGAAACCACGCGCAAGAAAATCAGCGGCTCAGTTCCCACAAAGTGAACAAGTGTAAAGCAAACTGTTAGTTTGCGGCGGTTGCTGGCCTTCAAGTTGAGTGACAACCTGCCCGCCGCAAACTAACAGTTTGCTCTACAACAAGCGCAAACTAACAGTTTGCTTTACTACGATTCCTGCTCTCAGATTCAGCTTGGTCAATGAGCCTGACTCTATATTTCCTGCGCCACGGACAAACAACCTTAAGTCGCGACGATAGCTTTTGCGGTTCCGGACTCGATCCGGAACTGACACCCGAAGGTCTGGAAATGGCCCAGGCATTTACCGCTGCCTATCAGGCAAAATCATGGACCGCAATCTATGCCAGCAGTTTGCGTCGCACGATGCAAACCGCGCGCCCGCTTTGCGAGCGTCTGCAAATGAACCTGGAGGCGCGCGACGAGCTGCAAGAGATTGCCTACGGCAAATGGGAAGGACTCAGCAAAGAAGTAGTCGGGGAAAAGTACCAGGACGATTACCTTAAGTGGCTGGCAGATCCTGCGCGACACGCACCGACCGGTGGGGAATTAGCCACGACCGTCGCCGAACGCGGTTTGCGCGTCATTCACGAAATCCGGGAACGGTTTGCCTTCGGAAACGTTTTAGTCGTTTCACACAAAGCAACGATCAGAATTCTGCTTTGCAGTTTTCTGGTCTCTTCCCTTAGCAGCGTTGAGTTCCCGGCCAACGGGCCGCTGCTGCAAACGCTGGCCGACCGTTCGCATCTCGATGAACGATTAAAAACTTTGCCTGGCACCTGATGCCATTTCGAAAATTTATGGGCAACGGAGAATCCAGCTTTGCCGCTCATCTTCAAATTGACCGCTGCGTTGTTATTGTTATTCATTACCGGCTCAGCGGTTTTTGGGCAACAGCCTTTCACGACCGACGATGCGGACACGACGCCTAAGCATCATTTCCATTTCGAGTTCAGTGACGAGTTTGACGTGCTGCAGCCTTCGTCTTTTCCCAATCTCAAACAAAATACCGCTGACTTTGAACTTGATTACGGAGTTCTTGACAATCTCGAAGTTGGTATTGAAGTGCCGCTGCTCACGGTCTTTAATGCGAGTGGCACGGTTCCGTTTCGGCCTCGCGGTATCGGTGACGCAAACTTGTCGGTGAAATATAATTTTCTCAAAGAGCGTGAGCATTCTCGCCGTCCGGCATTGGCGCTTGCGTTCAATATTGAGCTGCCCACCGGTGACGCCAAGCGGCAGCTCGGTTCGGGGCTGGCAGATTTTTATGGGAACGGCGTAATTCAAAAGTCACTTACCAGGAAAACCACGCTTCGCTTAAACGGCGGCATTCTCTTTTCGGGCAACGAGTCCACCGGTGTAATTGGAATCAAGACCCGCGGAACGGTGTTCACCGGCGGCGGTTCGCTGGTAAAGCAGTTCACACCGAAACTTGATTTGGGATTCGAGGTGACCGGGGCGGTAACGAAAAATTTCCAGTTGGGAAAAGGGCAATTACAAACGCAGGTCGGTGGCAACTATATAGTCAAGCGAAACATGACATTTGATTTCGGTGTGGTTGTGGGAAAGTTTGACGCCAGCCCGCGCGCCGGCTTGCAGCTAGGCTTCTCGATGGATTTTTGAGTTTCAAGATTCAAGTTTACAGTTTCAAGCTCACGTTCGAATCGCAGAGGGGCGAATCATGAATCGATTGGAAACTTTGAACTTGAAACAAATGTAAACTGTCACAAAGTGAAGAAGTTCTTAATGCGCCGTTTTAGATCGTTTTGGTGATAACGCATTCGCAGGCGCTTTGCTTCCTCGTTTAGACCTTCACGTGCGGCCTCGAGTTCGACGCGGCGCTTCGCTAGCAACATTGAAATGTCATCGGCAATTTCAGGACGCTGTTGCAAGATGTCGTGGAAGGCCTCCTTATCAAGGCGATAGCATTCAACGTCCGTGACAGCGATCACCGTTGCCGTGCGCGGCTCTCCCGTCATCATGCCCATCTCGCCAAAGACATCTCCGGCATGCAGCGCTGCAACGCGCTCGTTCAGGTTACCTTCGGTAGACACGCGAACTTCAGCTTCGCCTCGGGTCATCAGGTAAAGCCAATGTGCCTCAGCTCCCTGGCGTGTCATCGCTTCGCCCCGCGTGAATGGCGCGTAGCGCAGTCGCGCGGCAAGCGAGCTGCGCTCTTCTTCAGTTAACGAATCAAACAGTTCGACTCGCCCCAGCGCCTCGACACGCTGTTTAGTGTCTTCAAGTTCCTTTCGCTCGCGCCGTGAGGCGTCGTCCTCCGTCACAAAAATCGAATGGGCGGGAATCGAGAGGGCAATGCTGGCGCGACGAAGCGCGAAGTAAATGCGCGTGCGCACGATTGAGTTGGTTGGATCATCGACGGCCAGATCCGTCAGCCAATAGCGCACGGCATAGCTGCCAAAGCTTTCCTTGAAATCCATAAATACGCAGTTTGGCTGCGGTTCAGCGGCTATGTTTGGGATTGGCTCGGCACGCAGGCCAGTTTCCACGGCATCAATTACTTCGGCCGGTGAATAACGAAAATCAACGTTGAAATATACCCATTGACGGTGTTGGCGTGGCGCGCCGGCACGCCGGCCGAGGACGGTTACCTGACTCTTCATCAAGACGCTGTTGGGAACAACGATTGTGTCCCAGTTGCGGGTTTCGATTGAGGTGTGGCGCCAGCGAATCTCTCGGACCACACCTTCCTGTCCATCGATCTTGATCCAGTCGCCAATGCCGATGGTGCGCTCCAGTTGCAGCGCCATCCCGCCCATCATGTTGCCGAGCGTGTCTTGAAAGGATAAACCGATGACGGCGGTCAGCACTGCGGAGGTGGCGACGATGCCGCTGATATCAACATGCGGGATGGAAAGTAAAGTGATCCCCAAAACCACATAAGCAAGCGCAACCAGCAGGTCGCGCAAGATGCGCGGCGGCTTTAATCTTATCGCGCTAAGAAAAACCTCGAAGACAAAGACGCTGGCGACGTTTATAAAGGCAATCCAGAGACAGAAGAGCGAGGCCCAGCGGAACCAAAGATAGAGTGAGCTCTCAGTGTTGATGCCTCGGTGGGCCAGTGAAGCCGTCACCGACAGCCCGATGAAAGAAAGCGCAAACAAAAGCAGCGCGGCGCGAATACGCATTCGTTCGGCGGGTCGCAGGGCGTTGAGTACGAAAGCCGCCACGACAAAAACTACCAGCGCCCAAACAAAGCCCGGTATTCCTGCCGCCGCTTGTACCTGTTGCCAGAAGGTCATTAGTTAGCTGGGAAAAAGAGTAGATCCATGCTGCAGAGACCTTAATCTGTGTATCCTACTTGCGAGACATCTTAACTGGACAGACTGAAGTCTGTGCTACTTGACTGATTGGCCGTGGGATTCTAGCACGGGCCAGTTATCATAAAACCGGGATTCACTATTTGCGGGGTAGAGGAGGGAAGACATGGCCAGAAAGAAAAGAAACCGACTTGGTCAAATGTTGGAACGTTTCTCGCGCAAGGCGACCGAGGCAACCGGCACGTCGACGGCTTTCATAATCGCGCTGCTGGTGATTGTTGTCTGGATTTTCACCGGCCCGTTGTTCCACTTTTCCGACACCTGGCAGTTGGTCATCAACACCGGCACAACGATCATAACGTTCCTGATGGTTTTTCTGATTCAGCGCAGTCAAAACAAAGACGCGCTGGCAATCCATCTGAAGCTGAACGAAATTGTCGCCGCCCTTGAAGGCGCCAGTAATCGCCTCATTGATGTCGAAGATCTAAGCGAAGCCGAGATTAAGACGCTGCACACTTACTACCAGCGACTCGTAACTATGTCGAAGAGAGACTTGAAGCTAACGTCGAGCCACTCGGTGGAGGAGGCGGACGCGCGTCATCAAATAAAGCACCGGAAACACCGCCACCCGACGGTGTGAGTCCAGTGCTTGCTTCAGGCCAGCCAGCCTGAACTGGCGACGAAAGCGATCGCGGCGCTGAGGGCGTT
>JBDTTW010000009.1:0-11419 GCA_039930405.1 bacterium | reverse complement strand
GCGCGCGGAGATCGTGGGCCGCCTCTTCGCTATCAACGGACACCAGCTCCGGCAAATGGGCGGCAATCTGATCGGCAAGTATCTCGACGTTATGCCCGGCGCCCAGCGCTACCACGCGAAACTGTTCGCTGCCCAGCGACTCGATGACGCGCAGAGTATTGCAACCGATCGAGCCGGTAGAACCGAGTAGCGCGACTCCTCTTGATGCCATTTGTTATGCCGCCAACCGAGGGATTTGTTTACGAGATGCGTAGGGGTTCAGCAAGTCGATCGTTTGACCTGCTTCGTTTTGGTAAGAGGCTGCGGTGACGCGCCATTGATGTCCGCTGCGATACATCAGTTCGACGTTAGCGTTCACCGATTTTCGTTCGCCGTTGACTTTGATACTTAACTCCGCAGTGCCGTCGCCATTTCTGACGTTAATGTTGCCGGTCACGAGCTTGCCAAAGCTTTGCACTTCACCAATGTCGCGTTTCAGCTGGTCGTTACTCTTAAGAAAATCTTTGGAGACAACTGCCGCGTCGCTGTTGCCAATTCCGTAAAACACAGCGCCTATGATCCCGCCCACAAAAAGGAGCACTATCAACCCCAGCACCATCACAACTGAGCCGACGATGATGATGATCTTTTTCGTCGTCATTGGTTAGAAAGGCCGATTTCCAAAATAGAGGCGTGCAAAATAGTAGATGAGCGGTGCGTTAAAGAGCAAGCTATCCAAACGATCCAACACACCGCCGTGACCGGGCAATATCTTGGCGGCATCTTTCGCGCCGGCACTTCGTTTTAGCGCGCTTTCCGCCAGGTCGCCGAGTACGCCGAGTATCATCATCACTGCGGCAAGCGGCAACGCCCACTTCAAAGGCAGTTCACGAAAGAACCAATAGTGCGCGACGGTTGCGAGGGCGAGTGCCGCCAACATGCCGCCGGCAACGCCTTCCCACGTTTTTCCCGGACTGATGTTCGGGGCTAGTTTGTGTTTCCCGATTGACCGGCCGGTGTAGTAAGCGCCGGTGTCCGCGCCCATCAGCACGAGAAAAAAGAAAGATAACAAGTGCGCCGAAAGCTTTTGCTCAAAACCCATGCGCACTGCGACCAGATGACCACCAAGCAACACGATATACAAGACGCCCAGGATTGTGGCTCCTGACGAGGCGATGATCTTGTCAAAAGGCGCGCCGCGAAGTGTTGCCGCAATCAGGACTCCAGCGGTAAGCGCCAACAATGTCAACTGAATCATCGAAAAATCGAAGTCGCGGCCCGGTTCAGCAAAATAAAAAATGGTGAAGAGCGCTGCGGCGCCGAGATAGCCCGCGCCAGTGTCAGGCTTCATGTCGCGCTTACGCGCCAGTAGGTAGAACTCGTAAAGTGCAAAGACCATCGCAGCGGCTGCCAGCGCTACAAAAAGAAGTTGCAGCCAGGGAACCAATATCGATGCGATTAGGATTGGAAGGAGGATCAGGGCGGTTATTATGCGGCTCATTTAGTCCCCAGCGAACTAAAAGTAGACTTATCATTCATCATTTGAGATTTCTCGTTTCTCATTTGTAATTGCGAGCGCGCTGACGATTTGCGCTCCAGTTACCAGCCACCGCGAAGTGCATTCTGACTTCCCAAAATGACAAATGAGAGATGTCAAATGATGAATGATAAATCTTAGAACTCGTCAGGTCGCCTCAGCGCATACTTTGAAGTCGCAGAAGCTGCTACTTCGAATTAGCCACAAGTTTCAGCCCGCCAAACCGCCGATCGCGCCGCTGATAATCAACGATCGCTTCCAGCAAATGCATGCGGCGGAAGTCGGGCCACAGCGTTTCGGTAACGTAGATCTCGCTGTACGCCGCCTGCCACAAGAGAAAGTTTGAAATGCGCAGTTCTCCGCTGGTGCGCACCAGCAAATCCAAATCCGGCATCGTTCGCGTGTAAAGCTCGTTCGTGATGCGTTCTTCAGTTAGCTCGTCGGGAGCATTTCCTTCATCCAACAACCGCCTCACTGCGGCTCGGGTGGCATCAACAATCTCGGCGCGGCTGCCATAGTTCAACGCTACCGCCAAAATCATTCCGGTGTTCTTAGCGGTTCGTTCGGTTGCTTTTTCAATTTCGGCGCGAACATTTTTCGCGAGCGCGCCGGTGCGTCCGATGGTTTGAAAGCGAATGTTTTGCTTGTCAATCTCGTCGAGCTCGATGCGCAGGTATCGACGCAACATGCGCATCAGCGCGTCGATTTCGTAACGCGGGCGTTTCCAGTTCTCAGTCGAGAATGCGTAGAGCGTTAATGCACCCAAACCCAAACGCGCACCCGTGTCCACTGCCGCCCTGACTGCTTCAACGCCCGCACGGTGACCGGCGATGCGGGGCTGACTTCGTTGCGCGGCCCAGCGACCGTTGCCGTCCATGATGATCGCCACGTGGCGCGGCAGATGGTCCCACTTGATAGCTGCCAACAATTGCGCTTCACGCGTGCCGGCCTTAACGATTTCTGCGAAGTCAGAAAGCATGTGAACATTCTTGCCCCAAGCGAAGAGGGTGTCAATGAAACGTTTTGTAGTGACTGCGCCTGGCTCGGAGCAAAAAGACTGCGCGGCTTCTGCCGTCTTCCGTGTGGAAAGGCTGCCGCGGCTTTGCCGCCTTCCGTGCGGAAAGGCTCTGCCTTTCCGCAAGCACCATTCCATAATCTTCGCAGAGGCTGAGCCTCGGCGAAGAGATTTTTGAGTCGCTACGTTAAGGCGGAGCCTTACCGCAAGGAAAGCGGCAAAGCCGCAAACGCTGCGAGGCTACGCGTATCGCACCGATAGCAACGTCAAGCCACAAGCAGGAGCGGTGGCGGCAACCAGCGAGCGATCGCCGTGCTTTATCGCCTGGGCCACGAGCTGCTCATCCATCTCGCCCCGCCCAACAGCCAACAGAGTTCCGACAATCGATCGCACCATGTAACGAAGAAAACCATTCGCGCTGATCTTCATTTCAATGACCCGAGAGCGCGCGCTCTCGTCAACATAGTCGGAAACTGCAATGCTTGTGATAGTGCGACACTTTGATTCCGAGTCAGATTGAGCGGACGAAAACGCACTCCAATCGTGTTCACCCAAAAAAAGGGCAGCGCTTTGTTGCATCCGTTCGAGATCAAGCGAACGCGCTTCATGATGAGCATAGCGCAGCAAAAAAGGCGAGATTACCGGCCCATTGACGATGCGGTAAAGGTAAGTTTTCTCGAGCGCTGAGTACCGCGCGTGAAATTCGTCGTCAACTATCGCGGCTTCAATCACCCGCACATCCTTTCCTGTATTACCGTTGATTGCAGCGCGAAGTTTTTCAGGTGTTATTTGCTTTTCGAGCTGAACGTGGGCGACTTGCCCTTCAGCGTGCACGCCGGCGTCGGTACGTCCCGAACCATGCGCCACCACGTCGCGGCCATCAATTCGCGAAAGCGCGCGCGTCAGTTCACCCTGAACCGTGCGCAACTCGCCTTGCATCTGCCAACCATGAAAGTCTGTGCCGTCGTATTGGATGGTTAGCTTGAAATTCATTCTGGCTGGTCAGTGGTCAGTGGTCAGTGGTCAGTGGTCAGTGGTCAGTGGTCAGCAGTCAGCAGTCAGTAGTCAGTAGTCAGTAGTCAGTAGTCAGTTGGATTCTCTTTGGCCTTTGGTCTTTGGTCTTTGTTCTTCGGTCTTTGGGTCTTTGGTCTTCTGCCTACTGCTCCTGCCTACTGCTCCTGCCTACTGCTCCTGCCTTCTGCCGACTACTTTCGACTCCCCGGCTTGATCGCTTGCTCACCACGCCGACAAGCTTCGCAAACAGCGGGCTCAACTGCCGGAACGTCGAGCGTTGCCAAGGCTATCCGCGGCACGCCAACATCCGCAGCGCCAGACGAGCGGTCGATGATCGATGCCGCGGCGCGAACGTCCGCTCCCAGGCTTTGCAACACCGCAATCGTTTCTCGTGTCGAGCCGCCGGTCGTAACCACGTCCTCGACCACTAAAATCTTTTCGCCTTGCGCCAGCGAAAATCCGCGCCGCAAAATCATCTTGCCGTTTTCGCGTTCAGTCCAAATAAACCGGGCGCCGAGCGCGCGCGCCACCTCGTGGCCAATTACAATTCCGCCGATCGCCGGCGCTGCTACCGTTTGAATACCAGCGTCGCGAAAATGGCTCGCAATCTCTTCCCCAAATTCTGCCGCCGTGCTCGGGTGTTGCAGTACGAGTGCGCATTGCAGATAGACAGCGCTGTGCAATCCACTGGTGAGCAGAAAATGCCCTTCCAACAGCGCGCCCGTCTGCCGGAATTTCTCAATCACTTGTCCAGGTTGCAAACTCATCAATGTAATTCGCAAGCCATGCTACAATCCGCGCCGATGTCGTCCTATTCCAACCTCGTATCCGACTCCACGCTGCTTCAGGAAACAATTGAACTGCTGCGCGAGTGTGGCGGACGCGCGAACGCTTCGCAGATTGTCGATGTCGTATTCAAGGTATCGCATATTGATGACGAATTGGCAGGTTTGCTCGTCGGCGATCTGGTTCGCGATGATCGGCGCTTCAAACTCCTCGAAGGCAACACCGTCGAACTGGAGCTGAATGATTGCGAAACGCGCCTGCTCGATGATTTGGATTTTGTTGTGGTCGATGTTGAAGCCACCGGCGCCAAGATGCCGCCCAATCGCATCATCGAACTCGGCGCCTATCGCATTCGCGGCAAACAAATAGTAGATAACTTTCTCACGCTGGTAAATCCCGAGATTCCTATTCCGCGCTTCGTCGCCTCGTTAACGGGAATCAACAACGACATGGTCAAGCAAGCGCCGCTGTTCGCCGAAGTCGTGCCACGCTGGCTTGAGTTTGTTGGTGACGCAGTACTGATTGCTCACAACGCACCTTTCGACACCAACTTTATCAACCATGAAATCTCGCGCGTTTATCCCGGCCAGCGAATGGTCAATCCGCACCTATGTACCGTAACTCTTTCGCGACGCGCGATTCCCGGTTTGACTAACTACCGCCTGGACACCGTCGCGCAAAACTTCTCTATTCCCATTCCTGAGCGCCATCGCGCGGGCAGCGACGCACTGGCGACCGCCAAAATTTTTCTGCACTTGCTTGAGCGACTCGCTGCGACCGGCGTAAAAGATCTGGCGTCGGCACATAGGTATGAAGCGATGCCTTTAGAAAAAGCGGCGGCGGCCGGCGAATCGGCCCACCTGCCGCTCTTGTCAAACCTCTAGACTTTCGACGATATCCTCTTCCTTCTGCTTTAACCGATTTCGCATGATGTAAACGGCGACCAGCGCCAGCGCCGCGACCAGTCCAATCCACGGATAGTACTCCGCCAGAATTTGTTTTGCCTGCGAGCCATAACGAACCGCAAAGAAGCCTTCAAGTAAAAACCGAAAGGCGCGACCGGCAATGATGGCCAGCGTAAAGCGCAACACGCTAAAGCGAAACACACCCGCCGTTATCACAAACAACTTGAAAGGAAACGGCGGCGGCAGCAGCGATGCGACCAGCACCGCCAACACATCGTAACGATCGATCAGTTCCTTCACTCTTTTTTGTTTCGCTTCAGAAAACTTCTTGAGCGCCCGCCCGCCCGCGCGACGCGAGATGTAATAAAGGATGACGCAGCCGATCGCCGAACCGGAAGTGGCCAGAAATGCATAGAACAGCATCAAGCGCGGATGCGCCGTCGACAGCAGCAGCATCAAGGCATCGGCACTGCTCGGCAGCGGCACGAAGGCCGAATCGAGCAGCGCGACAGCAAACAGTCCGAATGGACCAAGGGCAATGAAATAATCGGAAAGGCGGACGAGGCCGTGGCTGATTTTGTGAAACAAGTGTTTCAAGTGATCTGTCCTCTTCGCTTATGACCGGGGCTGGTCCGGAGTTTTCTTGTCGTTTGATCCGTCTGGTTGGGCAGCTGCGGCTTGGTCGCCCGCTACCTGCGGCCGGCTACGGTTGAACAACGTGAAAATCAATACCAACACAATTGCGACCGTCCCACAAATAGTAATGATGACCAAACCATTATCAAGCATGAAGGCCAGCACGCGGCGTCCGTAAAAAACCGCCAGTATACCTTCAACATAGTAACGAAACGCGCGGGCCACCAGCACCGTCACTAAAAATTTCCAACGCGGGTACTCCAACGCGCCGGCGGTAGCCACAAAAATCTTGAAGGGCATTGGCGGCGGCAACAGCGCGGGGATTGCTATTGCCAGGAAGCCGTACCGGGCATAAGCACGCTCAACTTTTTCGATGTTTTCACGTTTGAACCGCCGGCGCAGTAGCGCCTGACCGCCGCGCCGCATGATCGTGTAAAGCAGCAGGCAGCCGAGAACCGAGCCAATGGCCGCGAACATTGGGAAATAAAAGACGGCGCTCGGTTGCTTGAAGCACCTGCCTACCACCAGATAATCATTGATTTCGGGAAGCGACAGCAGTGACGAGTCGAGCGCACCAATCAAAATCATCGCCGGGGCCGCGTAATAAATCGGCAAGGCGATGACATAGCGCTCAAGCCAGCGCCCGATCGGTCTTAACCAATCAAACATAGCGAAAGTGAAAAGTGACAGCTAATAAGTGACAAGTAAACCAGCGCACGTAAAGTCGTGACTGGGCAGATGATTCTATCCTGTCACCCGTCACCCGTCACCCGTCACCCGTTCTTCGTTTATTTGGCTGGAGAAAAGATAGCGGGCGTGTCGTAGGTAACGCCGACGGTAACGCCGCTGTTGTGTGTAAGACTGGTGAGTCCCTTAATTGCCGCGAAATCAAAGCGCAAGCCAGAGGCGCGCACCTGCATTCCCAAACGCGCTTCCGATTGCGACTCGGTGCCCTTTGGTCCACCGCCGGGACGGGTGTTGGCACGACCGTTAACTTCGCCGGCGATACTGAATTGCTTATTCACGCGAAAGATTCCAGCGGCGCCGTAGGTCAGCACATCGTTTTGAGAAAACAACTGGGTGGGCGCTGTCAGGATGGCAATTCCCAGGTTTCCGAAAGTATTAAAGCGGCCATCGCGGCCAAACTTCTTCCCTACCAGAACGGAACCGTACGCATTCGTTTGATTTATACCAATGCCGCGTCCTTGATTCGAATTTGGCAGTCCCACCCCAAAGCGAAAACCCAGCGATGGTCCATTTTTAGTTTCGCTGCGCAGTTTGAATTTTGCCCAAAGAATGAAATCGCCGGTATCGTTGGTTGAATTCGCGCCCGGCGCCACTAACAAGGGAATGGCCGAAGTGCCTCGAGAATTGATACTCAAAACATTTTGGGCAACGCCTTCAATTTGAAATTCAACGTTGGGCGCTATGCCAATGTTAATTCCGATAACACCGACGCGTGTCAGATCGCCGGTCAGTCCGGAAACGGGAAACTTTGCGCCCTGCAGAAAATCGATGCCTGCCTCGATGCGCATTGTGCCGGGCGGAATGATATCAACATCCTCGGTCAGCAAGGGGCGCTGTTGCGCCGCTGCGACGGCGGCGCACGCGAGCAGCACAACCATCGCTAACGAGCTCCGCAGAAATTTGTCAGTTGCAGGCATTTACTTTTTGAGACTGTTACTGGCAGCGATTGTAATGGCCACTTCTGGTCGCGTCAATGTTCTCGATGTGGCAGAGACTTTTAGTCTGTGCTGCCAAGACCAGAACACAGACTGAAGTCTGCTACTTCTTAGTTCTTAACAATCTGAAACGAATCGAAGTACTTAGCTGCGTTTACATTCATGGCTTCGCTTTCCCGGGACTTGGGATAAATAACTTGCAGCACGTACACGCGATTTTCTGTGTCCCAGAATTTTGCCAGCAGGATGTAGTCATTGGTGTCCGATTTGGCTCCTACTTTCAACTCGCGGCCGGGATACCCACTGAGACTAATGACGTGTTCACTAACCAGCGTCCCCTTGACGGCCGCCACCATACCATCGCGAGCACGATCGGCGGAAAAGGTTGTTCCCGGCACATGATCAAAATACCCAACCAGATAAATGGCATCTGGTTTTTGAACGGTCGCCATGTATTGCAGAAACTTTTGGCCGTCGGCGGTAGCGGATTCCTGAGTACTTACCTTCGGCTCAGCCGGCAGTGAAATGTTGTAGCGACCTTCAGCGGAATTGTAGGTAATCCAGGCAGGGTCCTGGACAGCAAACGCCAGCGACGCAATGAATAACAAAAGGAGAAACGAGAGCGTGGCTTTTCTCATTAATGTGTTGCCTCGAGAAAGAGTTTAATCTTGTTTCGAACACGTGCCCGAAGATGCACAAAGTAGCGAACTGATTCTAGGAGCTATTCCGAGAGAGGGTCAACCAATATTCGCTGTGCTAATATTCGCGCCAATATTCGGAAGCGAGGTTCCCCTACATGCCCTTCAGCGTAACTATCCGCACAATTTTTTGTTGTCTATTACTTTCCCTGGCAGCATTCGCCAGTTTTGCACTCTCTGAAACAACCGCTGCCGCCCAGACGGCGCCGACGCTTATTCCCGGTCTCATCGATCAGGTGATAATCCGGCGCGACGAACGCGGCATTCCCTACATCCAGGCGAAGAATGATCACGACCTTTATTTGGCCCAGGGCTTTGTGACCGCGAGCGATCGTCTGTGGCAGATGGACTTGCTGCGTCGCAACGAGCGCGGAGAGTTAGCGGAGATTTTGAGTGCCGGACCCAACAACGGCGTGCTTGACCAGGACAAGCAACACCGTACGCTCGGCTTTACCCAGGTTGCTGAGGCGGAGTTTGCGCAAGCAGCGCCGCAATCGCGCGCACTGCTGCAAGCCTACGCGGATGGCGTTAATGCCTACATCGCGACACTTGATGCGCGAACGCTGCCTCCGGAATTTCAAATCCTGCAATACAAGCCGAGTCCCTGGACGCCGGTTGACTCGCTGTTAGTGATCAAGGTTTTTGCCGAAGCGCTGTCATCCTCCTGGCGTCTTGACGTGATGCGTGAAGCATTGGCTGGGCTGCCTGCAGAAAAGCGCGCCATGCTGCTGCCTGAATTCTCGCCGCTGGATGTGCTGGTGGTTGGCAAAGATACCCGCAAGGTTGCAAACGCGTCCGACTCTGCGCAGCCAAACTTTTCGCCCAACGAAACTGGACTGCTCGCGCTCGTGAAAGATCAGGAGCTTGAATCCCAGGCACTCGCTCGCGTTGGCGTTTATGCGGAAGGACTAGCAGCCAGCAACAACTGGGTTGTAAGTGGCAAGCACACCGTGACTGGCAAACCGCTGCTGGCCAACGACCCTCATCTGGCGCCGTCGGCGCCATCGATCTGGTACATGGTCCATCTCAGCGCTCCCGGCCTGCGCGTTGCCGGCGTCACCGCGCCCGGGCTACCCGGAGTAGTCATTGGTCATAACGAGCAAATCGCCTGGGGCTTTACCAACGTCGGTCCGGATGTGCAGGACCTGTACAGCGAACAATTCGATCCGGCAAATCCGCGTCGTTACAAAACGCCGGGCGGTTGGAGCGAGGCAACAATCCGTCATGAAGAGATCAAGGTGCGCAAGGGTTTCACCGAATCAACTACGGACCTTGTTCCATTCGATGTGACGGTCACGCGACATGGACCAATCGTCTTCGAAAAAAGCGGCAAGCGTTACGCCTTAAGGTGGACTGCGCTCGATCCAAAACTGAACAACCCCGATTCGACTTATTCATTAAACCGCGCGCGCAACTGGAAAGAATTCAATACGGCCCTGCGTATCTTCACCGCGCCGACCCAAAACATTGTGTATGCGGACGTCGCTGGACACATCGGTTATCACGCGGCCGGTGTTGTGCCTATCCGAAAGTCCGGCGATGGCAGTGTTCCTTATGACGGCGCAACCGACGAAGGCGAATGGACCAAATTCATTCCGAGCGACAAACTGCCCCTCGTCTACGATCCGCCATCGGGAATCATCGTTACCGCGAACCAAAGAATTGTGGGCACGGATTATCCCTACTTCCTGACGCACTCGTGGGCCCAGCCTTATCGCGCCCGCCGGATTTTCGATCTCTTGAATCAGACACCTAAGTTGAGCGCCACTGACTTTCGCCGCATTCAAGGCGATATTTATTCAATTGGAAACGTGCTGTTTGCTCAGCAAATCACGAAAACCATGCGCGGCCAGGTAAAACTTGAAGAAACGCGTCTCGCCACGGCGCTTGCCACGTTTGAAAAGTGGGATGGCCGGATGGCTGCCGATTCCCCAGTGGCGCCGCTCCTCGCGCAAATGCGAATCGCCTTCCGCTCGAGAGTGTTGAATGCAGCGCTGGGCGAAGATCTCTTTAAGATCTACGGCTGGTCCAATTTCGATACCACGATCGATCATTTGATTTCTGACCAACCGAAAGAATGGCTGCCAAAGGAATTCACGAGTTACGCCGATTTGTTGCGCGCTTGTTTTGAAGACGCGGTCAAAGCGTTAACCAAAATTAACCCGGACGAATCGAAATGGACTTGGGGCGATATGGCCAAAGTGCGTTTTTCGCATCCGTTGGCAAGCGCCCCTTTGGTAGGTTTGCAGTTCACGATTGCGCCCTTTCCACAGAACGGGGCGGGCGGTTTGGCGGCAACACCCAATGTCGGCGCGGCCGTCTCGATGCGCTTGATTGCCGACCCCAGCGACTGGGACAGGACTCAGCACGGCATCACGCTCGGCGAATCAGGCTTGCCTGCGACCGCGCATTGGAGCGATCAACTTGCCGATTGGCGCGCAGTTACGCCGCGCGAATTTCCATTCAGCGAAGCAGCCATCGCGAAAGCGACCAAGGCAACCATGGTGCTGGCGCCTAAGAAGTGACAGAAACCAGGAATGAGGCGTGGCGTGTTTTTTGTGCGATTGCACTGCCTGGGCTGGTGGTCGCAAAAATCTCTGCACACACCACGCGCTTGCGTGCAGCAGCGCCCCACTCGCCTGCAAGTTGGAGCCGCCCGGAGAATGTTCACCTGACGCTCAAATTCGTAGGCGAGATTGCGCCGGATCGGGTAGCCGATCTGTCAGAAGCTGCCGCCGCAGCGGTCGCCGGTTTCTCGCCGTTTGAGATTGTGATAAAGGACACCGGCTCGTTTCCCAAACACGGCACGCCGCGCGTTTTCTGGATCGGCATCGATGATTACTCAGGAAAGTTGACGCAGTTGCAGGCAAAACTTGAGGACGAATGCCAGCAGTTTGGTTTTGCGAAGGAAGCCCGTGGATTTAATCCTCACCTGACAATCGCGCGCGGACGGAAACCGCAAGGCGCCCGCGCGCTGGCGACGGCTCACCAGGAAATGGGTTTTCTCTCGACCGAGATCAGCGTGAAAGAGTTGAGTGTGATTCGCAGCGAGTTGAGCAGCAAAGGATCGAACTACACAACGATCTCGCAGCACGTGCTTGCTGATAACCTTTAGAAAAATCGAACAGTCTAAACTTTGGTTTTTACCGCGAAGCGGTTATGTAACT
>JBDTTW010000008.1:0-3963 GCA_039930405.1 bacterium | reverse complement strand
TGAATTTCCATAAATTGTAACCCCACCAAAGAGCATAAACGCGATATAACAAGTATGGAACGATTGCCAGTGTTCCAAGCCTGTCCAATTGGACAAGGAGAACAAAGAGGGCGATATCGAAGATTGGAGCTAAGCTCGATGAGATGAAACTCAGGCGTAGGTTCCGACTGCGGAAAAACACATAGTTCCACAACCCATTAGCAACCATCATGAACAAGATAAAGATGAGAGCCGTGTTTCGTAGGACAGTATCGCCGTCGTGTCTCAGAATTCGATAGATCAGGAAGAAGAAGAGTAAATAGTAGAGACCACCGATGATATACCAAACCCAAAGCGGAGCAGAATAAGGCGGGAATCGCAGCTTTGCAAAATATGAACGCACATTCTTGCCCGCGCACGAACCTTCCAGTGCAGCCGCCGCGCTACACGCGGCTAGCGAAATCAGAATGGCGTAAAGAATTGACATGTTCAGCGTCTATTGTCGCCTCTGACACGAAGATCATAGAGCCTCAACCATCATTTCTCGGCAAACGCATCCGTTCCTTCCATGAATCCCGGCGCGATCGTTCGATCAGGGTCTCCCACTTCTAAGGCGGCCCGTGCATGGGCGCTAACGATATCGCTCATTGTAAGCAGCCCAACTAATGTGTGCCCATCTTTTCGGTCTACGACGGCAAGATGGCGAGCGCCGGACTTCTCCATTCTCACAACGGCCCTCACGAGCGTGTGCTCAGGTTGCACATGTGCGGCCTGCTGGACGATTGTGCTCACGAGCCGCTTAGCTCCATCTTCAGCAGTTGTGCGGCGCAGTCGGACTTTGGTTACGAAACCCAGAAAGCCGCCTTCGTCATCGACAACCGGGTAAGTTGAGAAGTCGTAATTCTCAACCTGTTGCAGTGCTTGTTCCACAGAAGCGTTCGCCGGAATCGTAACAGGGTCGGTTGTCATCGCGCTTCCTATAGTGAGCCGTTCAAGCGCGTGCGACACTCCGCCCCGGTGAGGTAGGTGAATGTCATCTTGTTCCAACAGCGCGTCGTAAATGGGTGTCGGACGGAAGTGTCGCGCGAGCGCATAAGATGTCATGTTTGAAATCATCAGCGGCAAGATTAGTTCGTAGCTTCCCGTCATCTCAAAAATGATTAGCACCGAAGTGATTGGCGCCCGAATAATGCCCGCGAAGACTGCGCCCATTCCCACGAGCGCAAACGAACCCAATTCATTCCCGCCGTGATGGAACAAAGCGTGATCGAAGTAGCCGAAGAGACCGCCGAGAGTTCCTCCAATAAACAGCGCCGGAGCAAAAATTCCTCCGGCCCCGCCACTACCGTAAGAAAAAACTGTGGCGACGAGTTTGAAGACGCACAGAATCAGGAGCGCGCGAAATGCTAAACCACCCGACAGCGCCAACGACAACGTTCGATAGCCTCCTCCAGTCACACCGCTGACCCCAAGCCAGTAGAGAGCTGCCACCGCGAGCAGGCCAGTGACCAGTCCACCGGCACTCGGCTTTGCCCAAGTTGGAATGAGGCTCATCCGCTGGAACCATTTGCGCACGCCGAGAAGCGATTCAGTGAACACCAGGGAGACTGCTGACGCAGCTACGCCGAGCACGGCGTAGAAAAAAAGAGAAGAGAAGTGCTCCAGTCCATAATGCGTGGAGATGGTAAATACCGGATGCTCGCCGAGGATTGCGCGTTCAATACCGGCGGCGATTGCTGCCGCTACGACTATCCATGCCAGTACGGCCTGGTCCAGATCACCTACAACTTCCTCCAGCGTGAACGTGATTGCGGCAATAGGAGCATTAAAGGCCGCCGCGATCCCGGCCGCCGCCCCGACTGGGAGCAGACGTTTGAGACTTTCACGCGAGAGCGCTGCCGATCGGCCAAGAGTACTGGCGACACCCGCGCAGATGTGCACGGTTGGCCCTTCGCGACCAAGCGAAGAGCCGGTGCCGATCTGCAAGACGCCAACCAGAAATTTGCCGACCGCTTCTCGCAGAGGCACGCGACCATCTTTGATCGCATAAGC
Organism: bacterium; assembly: GCA_039930405.1. Lineage (GTDB taxonomy): Bacteria > Acidobacteriota > Blastocatellia > Pyrinomonadales > Pyrinomonadaceae > PSRF01. The sequence goes on along the minus strand of JBDTTW010000008.1, from coordinate 1,932 downwards.
GACTTTTACCTGCGGAATTCCGCTGCCTCTGGCCCCCGGAAATGCGTATTGCAACAGCACGCCACTTAATAGACCACCGACGGTTGGTGTCAGGAGCGTCCACCAAATCCATGACCTGCCGCTGGCAGATATCGCCCGATCAATCAAGCGTTTTTCCGTTCCGATAATCGATAAGTGAAAAAAGACTGCCGCGAGTCCGCACGACGCCCCGGCGATCAAGGTGAGGACAAATACGCGGTGGTTTTCAGATGGAACTAGCCGCAGAAACAAACGCAGCAAAATCGCGTTTGCGCGTCGCCAATTCACACTCCATTTTTGCGCCAACTCCCTTAACTTCATTTTCTTTTCCAGGGGACTATCGAGACTAACACAAAGGGCAGGAGTCGAGCAGGAAGGGATTGGCTTCGTACCGGTGTGTTCTTGCTAAAACCGAATACTACCTGTCGTCCCTCGACATCATGTTAGCCGCACTAGGAGGAAGAACCAACGGATATTTTGACGAAGCCGGTGGATATGGATCAACTTAATTTGCTATTGCAACAGTTTCTAAAGGATGACTAAATTTGACGGTTCGATTGATCGCTCAAGTCCGGTGGCAACTTCTTCAGTCCTTAAGCGCAGTCTTGAAGTGCAAATGGCGCTCATGATTTTTATGCTGTGCATCGTTTCTGAGATTGACACGGCAACGCATCGATCCGCTTCAGTAATGGTAACGCCAACAGGGTAGCCATAAACGACTTCCTCTCCGGGTTGTGGGTTTTGGTCGATAACCAGTCCGGGCGGAAGTGGCAGATTACGACGTGTTGCCAACAGTCGAATATTCAAGTTAGAGGCGTGAAGTTTCGCTTTGGCGTCTTGGTAACTCAATCCTTTGATCGCCGGAACTCTGGTTTGTGCTGGTCTCGATTGGCGCTCCTTTTTTACGTCTAAACCCAGCGCCAAGAGCATGATTGCCGGCACGATTATGTAGATAGTGAACGCGCCCGTTGCAAGGATTGTCATTAGTAGTTTCTTTTTGCCTCGCATGCTGTAGCCAACGAGTACGCCAAGTAAGAATCTCATTTGTTCTGCTCCTTTGGATTTCTCTTATGATCTCGCGGTAACGCTGTCCGCGCTGATTTTCTCTGCTTAGGTGGGTTTGCAGAATTCAGGCAAGTGATCGCCTATTGATGTGGAACAGAAAACCAAAACATCCCGGCTGCCGTTAGAGGAAAGGCGGTGCGGCGACTTGACTTGAGCAATCAAATTTCAGCGTTGCCCAGAACTAGTAAGCAATTACTTCTTCGCATTTTTCCGCTGACCAAATCTTCTTCTTCATCCTTCGGAGTGGGCTTTCTTCTGGGCTGCTGTTTTCTTCTTGCGGGCTGTGCATTAATAGCTGGGTGACGTCGGGAAAACGCCTTTGGGCGTGAGGGAAGTGAATCAGGCGTTCCGAAAGCGCCGCAAGTAGATTTTTGCCGGAATTCTGCCGGAATGCGCCTGGGGTTTATAACTTATTAAGCAGCGTAGGGTGACTTCTCTAGCCGCCATAATCAGACCTTGCACCGCAAAAGCGTATTATGCGTTTTACCCGGCGCGTTTTGGTGGATTGACACGGTAGGGGTCTGGGGTTCAAATCCCCACGCGCCTACCATTTTTATTGGTTATTTCGTTACTCTCTTTCTCCCTTCCTCGTCGCCTTCACAATTTGGCAGACTTTTGGCAGACTCACGAATGCGTCACAGCCATCCGCATTATCCGGACATTCACCACCGACATGATCACTAGAAGGCCAGGTTCAATGCGACCAGTAGTAGCCATTGAGGCCAACATGGCACGGCTCTTTACGCATCAGGTCGATCACCTGCCGACGCCGCTGCCCTTTTCAAGAGAATCTTGGGAGAAGCACAGGAGGTTAGTGTGGGACAGGGACATGATCACGGCGGCTCACTA
>JBDTTW010000007.1:0-13086 GCA_039930405.1 bacterium | reverse complement strand
GATCGCGATAGGTGTAAATGCGCTTGGGCTGCGCGCGCATGTCCTCTTCGAGAGTGGGGAAGACCCATTTCTTCAGGCCGGGCAAATGTTTGTTCAGCCAGTAGTCGTACCAGTCAATCTTTTCCGGAGACCAGTTCAGCAGTCCCTGTTCGTCTTCGCTCATCCGCGCGAACAATGCGCGCACGTTATCGGAACGAAAGATGTAAGCGTTCTCGATCGTGAAGGGACGAAACATATCAAACGCTTCTGAAGTCTCGTGCGTTATCTCTTCAACGCGATCAACGCTCGACTTTATGCGATCGATAACTTCGCCCGCGCGCCCGCCACCCCATTTTGGCCGCGCTCGTTCAAGCAACGACGCTGCTTTCTTAGCCGCTGAGTTGAACATCGGCACGGAAAGCTTTTCAAAACTTGAAGTAGAAACCGGTCGTGGCTCCATACGGGCAGCTAGTTGGTTGGCGAATTTGAAGCCCAACTCTTTCTCCTGAAAATGTTTGCGCTTGTACAGACCAACCAGGCCGATAATGCGATCCATGTTGTTGGGATTTGAATCGCCCGTGGCTGTCTGATGGACCAACGCCGGCTGTTCAATGCAAGCCTGAGCTGTTACTGCCAGCATCACCGAAGAAACTTGATCGACTGGCGTGATATCAAGAATCAGTTTTTCGCTCGCGGGGATTTTGATTTGGCCTTTCAGAACGAGAAAGATGATCGGGGCGGTGGTGGTAAAGCCTTCGTTCCAACCGGGAAAGGGATAAGACAGCGCGGACTCCACAATGCTGGGCCGCACGATGCTGCGAACTATTCCGGTTTCGGCGGCGACGAGTTGTTCGCCGAGCGACTTGGTGTAGGTATAAATATTGGGCCAGCCCCAAAACGCCGAACGTTCCACGCCTAGCTCGGTTAGTCGCGTGCGCGTCCAAACCTTGCGTTCGCGCGCCACCGCCAACCCGAGCGCATCGGGATCGTCATCGTCGCGGCCTTCTTCGTTAAGTCGTTTCCGTGCGAGTTCGCGAAAATGCGCGACCATCATTGCATCGCGTGCTTCTTCGCGTACTCGGTCAGCGAGTTTCGCGCAGTCGCGAATCTCCTCTTCAACTGAAAACTCGACGCCTTTAAGCTCGTCTTTACGTGGGAAGTAGCCGACAACTGGATCGTTTTCCCAAACTGGCCCAGAGCGGTTGCCGGCGACGAAACAGGTTGAGACGTGAATCAGCGCCGGACGCTTCATGCGTTTGGCAAAGGCGATCACGTTCTGTGTGCCAACTACGTTTGTGCGCAGCGCGCTTTCGAGGGTCGGATTGAACGTCACGTTGCCGGCGCTGTTCAGCACAACGTCGATGTCATCGGCGATCTGCTGCGCCTGCTCTTCGCTGTAACCGAGATTCGTGTCGCCGATGTCGCCGCCAACGACTACCACCTTGTCGCGAATGAAACCTTCAAGAGCGCTGCCGTAACGTTCGCGCAAAGGATCGAAAGGTGGCGCCGTAATCACGTTGTTCCAAAAACGCGTTTCCGATTCTTCCTGCGAGCGTGCGCGCACGGTTACGTACACGCGGCCAACGTTGGGAAAGCGATCCAGCAACATGCTGAGAGTCACTTTCCCGAGAAAGCCGGTGCTGCCGATAATGAAGATCTTGCGATCCCGGTAGATGTCAGTTGGCGATAGGTTCATAAGACGGTAAATAGTAAATCGTAAATAGTTAATGGTTGTATCGGGTAAACAGTCATGTCTTAAACTGAGGTCAGTAAAGATCCTAACTATTTACGATTCACCATTTACGATTCACTGCTTTTCTATTCCATATCCGCGATGCCGATGATCGGTTGATGCAGCATCGTAATCTCCGCCGAACTACCCATGAAGCTGCGCGCCATCGCGATAGCCTCAGTCAAATTATCGGCGCGGTCCCACCCCATCATCGCCGGCACATGCGCGTTCTCGGCGCCTGCCGCAATCACTTTGCCAACATGCTGGCGCCCGTTCTCGCCCCAGTACCACATGAAAAACGGATGCGCGCCGTGATAAGCGTTGCCGCGGCGATACATCTCGACGTAACTGGGATTGTTGGCAAACTCGCGTTCGTATTTGTCGCGCAAGACAAATGCATCGCGCGTCTCAGGAAGCAGGCGGTTGAAGAACTCGATGTAGCTAGGATGAAATTTGTGATCAAACTCGTCGTAGCAGGGATGATGAATGATCAGCACGCCGCCTTTCTTGAGCAGCGGTTTGTTACGATAAAAGTTGAAGTGATAACCGAGCCCCATCACCTGGACCAGCAGCGGATTCAACACCGAATAGACGTTGTACGGAGAAATGTCCGGAATGCCGGTAATCAGAATGTCGCATTGGCCGCGCACCGGGATGGCGTATTGGTCAAAAGCCTTTTCAATAATCTTTTCGTGCACCGGCTCGGTATTGCCGGCGTGGCAGGCGATCATCTCGTACTGCGCCGGTTTTGAGTGCAGCAGTTTCCGCCGCGCGGGCCGCGGCAGTTTGCTCATCGTGTAACGCATGGCTTCAAACTTCATGCGGTCGAAGGAGGTAAAATCGTCCTCATTCTTCAGCAGAAAGTCCATGTCGCCTTTGTACATGCGATTGTTGATGGCTGTTTCGATGTGAAAAACGTTCAGGTGCTCGTCGACAAGCTTGCCGAGCCGGTGGACTTTGTGGTTCAACTCAGACTTCGCCGGATCCATGTAACTGTCCGAATCGCGAATTGTTTGCGGCTCATGATGCGCGCGCAGCGATTCGTAGTCGCATAAGCCCACCGCAACGGATTTATGACCGCCATCCATCGGCACCAGATTGATGTTCACGTAAATCAGCAGATCGCTTTCCGCGGCGCGGCGGTTGAGAGTCAATGGCTCTTTGTGTTTCGTCTCACCGATTTTTATCAGCCCGTCGAGCCATTCGGCGTCGTGGTTGTAGTAACGATCGGGATAGTATTCGTCGAAAATCTTTTTCCCAACCATTCGTTTCATTTCCCATTCCGTCATCTTGCGGTGCAGGGAATTGGCAATGATGATGTGAACGTCATCGACGCCATGGCCGGCAAGCATGTCTAAAACTATCTCCAGAACTGTTTGACGAATGTCCGGAGTTGCCATCGGCGGCAAGGGCAAACTGATATCGTCGACGGCGACTGTGACCTGCATGCCGGGCTCGAGTTGAGCGAAGAGGGGATCGCAGCCATGCGGATGGTTCAGCGCATAACGAATCGCGGCTTCGCGGTTTGGCAGACCTTTGATAGGCGCGTTCGGATAAAGCACGCGCGTGCCGATCGGGAGATCTTCGAGAATGAAGTCTTCACCGGACGGCATGATGCGTGGCGCGCTATCGCGATCGATGTAGACAACTGATTCGTGCGTTTTTCGTCGTAGTTGTAGGGCCATAAGTTGAGTTTCGAGTTCCGAGTTTCAAGTTTCGAGTCAGGGTTTCTAAACTAGAAACTCGAAACTCGGAACTCGAAACTACTTCAGATTTAAGATCGGCCAATCGTGATGCAGCGCTGTTTGCCGCAAACGCATGTCGGGACTAATGACTGCCGGGTGACCAACGATCGAGAGCATCGGCAAGTCGCTCATGCTATCGGTGTACGCGTAGGAATCGCTCAGACTGATTCCTTCTCGCTCAGCAAAAACTCTGATCCACGATGCCTTCGTGGCCGCTGCCATGACTGGTGGCAGCAGCCGACCGGTAGCGACGCCGTTGACGAATTCCAAGCGGTTGGCCACGTAGTCTTCAATTCCCAGGTGGGCCATCAATGGTTTAACGGAAACATCGAGAGCGCCGGTCACCACAACCTGGCGCAACCCGTTGCGACGCGATTTCTCAAGCAGCTCATAGGTGCCGGGAAAGACCGCAGGCTTGAGTACCGAAAGAAATAAATCGTCAGCCAGGTAGCGCAGGCGATCTTCCTTCACGCCCTTGTAGCGTTTAAAGTACAGGTCGTTGAAAACCTTGCGACTGTATTGATCGGTAATGGCGAAGACGGGTAGGCTAAGCAGCGTCGAAGCACTCTTTTTGAAGCTGCGAAAAAGCCCGGGCTCATTCCGGGCATAGAAGCCGAGGGTATGGATCAGGTTGGTGCTAACCAGAGTGCCTTCGAGATCGTAAAAAGCCGCCGCTGCCAAGAGTGCCTCCGTCGCTTTTGCTCCAGGACCCAGTGATTTCCACTGGGCGAGAGCGCTTGATTTAATGGAGGCCAGCACTATAACCCAAACTGGCGATTTCCTGGTAATCAACAAATTGTGTGTATGGTCACACCAGACAATCGTTGGCACATTGAAGGAGATTTCGTGAAAACAGGCCTAAAACTGAAAGTACTGCTTTACTGCTTATTGGGCCTACTGGCCGTTGCTGGGGGTTTGGCTTGCCGAAAAAGCACGGCTGACCCTGCCGAAACCGGGAACGCCGGGCCGGAAAAGAGCTCGGCAGAGAGCATTGCAGAAGCCGACGCTCTGTATGCACAGCGTAAGGACCTTTCAAGTGTTCGCCGCGGAATCATTGCGTTGCGGCAGGCGCGGACGCGCGATACCGGAAACTACGAGGCCGCCTGGAAACTGGCAAGGCTCGACTACTTCCTGGGTTCGCACTCAAAGGATGACGCTGAGCGAGACGCGGCCTTCCGCGACGGCATCGACGCCGGCAAGAGTGCGGTGCTGCTTCAGGACAACAAAGCCGAAGGACATTTTTGGTTAGGAGCGAATTACGGAGGCAGCGCGGAGCTGAGCGTGCTCGCAAGCTTGTCCAGTTTTCAGGACATCCGCACGGAGCTGGAGAAGGTCATTCAACTTGATGAAAGTTATGCGGCCGGAAGCGCCTACCTCGGTTTGGGCCAACTCTATCTTAAAGCCCCGAAGGTGCTGGGCGGTGACAGCAAGAAGGCCGTGGACTATCTGGAAAAAGGCTTACGATTCGGTAGCAACAACGGTTTGCTGCATTTGCGACTGGCCGAGGGCTATCACGCGCTTGGTCGTGATCAGGACGCGCAGAAACAAATCGATTTCATTCTTAAGATGACTCCCGATCCTGATTTCGTGCCGGAGTACGACGATGCGGTGGTGGGTGCGAAAGTGCTTGAGAAGAGAATCCAATTGTAAGTGGCATAGATCGTAAGTGGCCCAGACTTTAGTTTGTGGCGGCGTAAGGGCACAGACTGAAGTCTATGCGACTACCTATGGACTCCTGGCGCTGATTCGTTTCAATTCTTCCATTGTCCGTTTGTGCTGCTCGAGTTTTTGGCCAGCCTCGCCAAGTTTTCCTTGTGAAGTTAGTCGTTGGTAGTCTTCCAATTCCTGAACAGCCTTATTGATTAACTGCTGGGCGTCGGGGCGCGGTGTGGGCGAAGCTCCAGGCGCAGCGCCCGGGGCCGGCGTCTCTGCGGGCTTCGCTGGCTGTTCTCCCGGTTTTTGTTCCGCTGGCGTTCCCGTCTCGCCAAAGAGATTTGTCATCGCCTCGTCGAAAGTCTTGCCGTAGCCCAAACGATCCTGGATTGCCAACACGACCAGCCGCAGTTCAGGCATGGGACTGCTTTCAGCTTTCAGATAAACAGGCTCGACGTACAGCAAAGATTTACCAATCGGAATAACCAACAAATGGCCGCGCAGCACGTGCGAGCCCTGCTGGTTCCACAGCGTGAACTGCGATGAGAGTTGCGCATTCTGATCGATGCGCGCTTCGATTTGCAGCGGACCATCGATCAGCCGCGACTTGGGGAAGTTGTAAATCAAAAGCTTGCCATAGTTCTCACCGTCGCAGCGGCCGGCCATCCAGCCAATCATGTTGTTTCGGCTCGCAGGTGTGAAGGGCAGGATCAAAACAAACTCATTGCGGACTTGTTCACCCGGCAATTGCATCAACACAAAATAAGGGTCGATGGCCGTGACCTGCTTGCGGTTCTGATCGTCCAACGAGATCTGCTGCGCCACACTCCAAACATCTTCGCGCTGGAAAAATACCTTAGGACTTTGCGTGTGATAAAGGCCGTAAATTTCGCCCTGGGCGCGAATCAATGTTTCCGGATAACGAACGTGTGCGCGCAGGTCTGCAGGCATTTGACCGGCATCCTCAAACAACGCCGGGAACGTAGCGCGATAGGTTTGAATCAGCGGATCGTTCGGATCAAAGAGATAAAAGTGAACAGTTCCGTTGTAGGCATCGATAGTCACCTTAACGCTATTGCGAATGTAGTTGATGTTGTTTTGCCCAACATTTTGATGGCGTGAATAGGGGTAAGTTGCCGTTTGCGTGAAAGCGTCGAGCATCCAAAACAGTCGTCCTTCAGAATTGACGACGATGTAAGGGTCGTTATCGTAAGTCAAAAACGGCGCAATGCCGTTGACCATCTCGCGGATGTTGCGATGGATCAGAACACGGCTCTCCGAAGTCACATCATCTGAAAACGGAAGCCGGGAAAGATCTCCCAGCGCCCAGGCGAGCAACATGCGTCGCGCCCGTCCGCCGATCTGTATGCCGCCAGTGCCTTCATAAGTTGTATAGGTATTCGACTCGCCTTGCGGGAAATCAAACTCCTTCTGTTTGGTCTTTACGTAGACATCCGAATTTGTCTCCTGGCCAAAATAGATTTCCGGCCGAGTTACTTTCACTTCGGGTGACGAGGAAGTAATCGGCATATCAGAAACTACGAAGCGCGGCATGCCTTCGGGCGTGAAGCCATTTGCGGTGTTCATCGTAATGCCGTAGCCATGCGTGTAGATCAGCTTCTCGTTTATCCAATTGCGAGAAGCGTCGGGAAGTTTCTTGAGATCGATCTCGCGAGCGGCCACCATCGTCTGGCGCGTCGTACCGGAAAGTTTGTAACGATCGACATCGACGTCGGGGAAATCGTAATAAGTTCTAATCGCCTGAATTTGTTTCAGCGTGTCCTGCAGCGCGCGCCAGTCCCACAGGCGGATGTTGTCGAGTGTCGGACGATTCGCATTTAGATCGAGCGCTTCGACCGAGCTCTCAGCCTCAAACTCCCGCAGCTCAACCTGTTCGAGGCCGAAAGCGCGGCGCGTCCAGGTAATGTTTTCCTCGATGTAAGGAGTCTCGCGTCCGAGTTCATTCGGCTTGACGATGAAACTGGTTACGTAGGCTGGGACCAGCAACACGCCGACTACGAAAATAGCCAACGGCAGCGCCAGACCCAGTAAGATGAGCTTCAAGCCACGTTTGGTGAACGCGTTTAGCAACGCCACCACCGCCGCGACCAGCAAACCGATGGCAACGAGCCGCAAGGCCGGCAACAAATACTGAGCTTCCGCAAAGCTAACGCCGGTGAATGTTTGGTGATCTTCCCAGAGATACGGAAAGCGCGAAAGATAAGTCTGCCACGCGAGCAAAACCAAAAAAGCGGCGAGCGCGACGGACACTGTTCCGAAAGATCGCTTGCCATTCGCTGCACCGTTTGCTTTTGTGCCTTTCGGTGGGGCCGCGAGCAGCGAATAAATTGTCGCTGCACACAGGACTACAAAAGCTAAAGTGATTAGCCACGAACTGATCAGGTCGTAGAATGGCAGCGAGAAAAGATAAAAGCTGACCGGCTTATGAAAAATTGGATCAAGCGTGCCGACTTGCGCCTGGTTGAAGTACAGCGCAAAGGTCTGCCATGCACCCTTCATTGCCAATCCGTAAAAGAGTGCAAACAGGATTGAAATGATCCAGGATGCGGGACGCACAAACCGCTCGGGCGAGATTTGGACCGGTTGATTGTTTACAACTATGGTCCGCTTTTCGAGCGCATAGGATTTGAAGTGCCTTTCGAGTAGCCAAAAGGCGCCCCTTAACAGCACGGCGGTGGCGACCAGAAAAACAAAGAACAGTCCAAACTTTAGTTTGAAGACGTACCAGTAAACCGAGGAAAAACCGAGCGAAGAAAACCAGGCTGCGGAAAGATAAATGCCTAGCGTGCGCGAGAGGATAAGCAAGAGCAACGCGATTGCGGCCAGTACCCAACGGCGCCAGTGACGTCGCTTGCCTGGGCCCACGTCGATCACTTCGTTATCCGCCAACCTGAAGCGTTCACTCATGTGCGGCTAGCATACGCTCTATTAGTGGCCCACTCAAACACCGGGCAAATTCGTCTGCGCCTTCGTTTCGAGTCAGACAGGGCGCGTGTATAATACGCAGCGTAGTGACGATGCCGGACGGCCCGCAACGGGTGCTTCGTCCCGGCCAGCGGATCAATCGTAGAAGAGTTAATCCGTGAAGCTCAGCTACCTCTTAAAACCAAAATTCAATTCCTGCGCAAAAAACGAGGTGTTTATGAAATTATTCGTTACAAAGTTTCTAATCTGCTGCTCGCTGTTGATTGGTTTGTCAGGTCTCGGCACGCGCAAAGTGACGGCGCATAACGACGGACAACCAACGGCGCCTTCGATTGTTCGCGTCGCGCCGCTGGCCCCGATCTTTGACGATCAGGCGCGGCTGACCGAGTTGGCTGGGCGACGAGCACGCGTCGCCGAGGCGGTTGGCACAAAGGGGATTCTGATCCTGTTCAGCACCGAACCACGAGTCTATACAAACGATGTCAACTACGAATACCGCCAGGAGAACAATCTCTATTACCTCACGAGCCTGAAGCAGAATAACGCGACCCTGGTTTTGCTGCCGGGCAATCAACCGCTTTCCGAAATTCTCTTTATGCCCCGGCGTAATCCTGCGCTCGAGACCTGGACCGGGCATATGTATTCCGCTGAGGAAGCCAGCCAAATTTCGGGAATTAAAGAGATTTGGGAGGCCAGCGAGTTTGATCCGTTTCTGAGCGCCTTGCGCAATCGCCAGCCATACCGTCCCAAGCCGGCAAATATTTTGCTGTCAGCCAAACCCACGGACAGCGGCGCTGCTACAACGTCCGGTTTTGAAAAACTATTTGCGGCGGCAGCGAAGAATGATGCGGATCTTTTTCTATTGGTCCCGAGTGAAAGTGAAAGCCGCGAGTACAAACGCGAGCAGCGCTTTGCTGCTGACTGGTCCAGGTCGGCTTCCGGCTTTGGGGTAAAAAATATTACGCCGGCGTTTGATAATTTGCGCTTACGAAAGTCGCCGATGGAAATCGCGTTCATGCAACATGCGATCGACATCACCACCGAAGCGCACGAGCGCGCCTGGGTTGGAGCTGCTGCGGCAAAATGGGAATACGAGGTTGATGCGCTGGTCGCCTACACCTTCAAACTCCGGAACGCGGATCATTGGGGCTACCCCTCGATCGTGGGCTGCGGGCCAAACGCGACCACCTTGCATTATGAAGAATCACAAGGGCCGGTGACGCTCGGCAATTTGCTGTTGATGGATGTAGGCGCCGAATACGAGCATTACTCGGCAGATGTGACCCGGACCTTCCCTGCAAACGGAAGGTTCTCAACTGCACAAGCCGAGGTTTACCAGATTGTTTACAATGCGCAGGAAGCAGGCGCACAGGTAACGAAGCCGGGAGCGTTGATTTCCGACGTGCATCGAGCGGCGACCGAAGTTATCAAGAACGGATTATTGAAACTTGGACTGATTACCAATCGCGACTCAAATCAATATCGCATCTGGTTCATGCACGGAACGTCGCACTGGTTGGGAATGAATGTTCACGACGTGGGGAACTATGGAACCAAGCTGGAACCGGGAATGGTTTTTACGAACGAGCCCGGCATCTATGTCAGGCCGGACGCGCTGGATAATAAACCGTCGAGCATGAGCGACGCCGAATGGGAAAAATTCAAAACTGCAGTCAGCCCGGCGTTTGAAAAGTACAAAGGAATCGGCGTGCGCATCGAAGACGACATGCTGGTCACGCCCGCTGGCGTTAAGTGGATGACCGAAGCGCTGCCGCGAAAAATCGCCGACATCGAAGCGTTCATTACAAAAGCCCGAGCCGAAACGCGCCAAAATGGTAATTAAGGTAAAGCAAACTGTTAGTTTGCGGTGGTCGTTACCGCTCAAGTTAAATGAAAGCGAACGACCGCAAACTAGTTTGCTTTACAAGGCTCAGCCCACCTAGACCGTAGCCTTATGAATCCGACGCTTGAGCCGGTGAATCGTCCGCCGCGCAACTTTTAACTGCGCGCGATCGTGCGCCGTCAGCGCTTCGTCACGCTTCTTTTTCATCTCACGAATCTGGGCTTTGATACCCGCCTTATCGACTCCCACAACGTCGTGATGTTCGTGTTGAATGCCGAGCGCTTTGGAGAGCGCGACCAGCAAGTGGTCCTTGTTAAGTTGCGTGTAGCCTTGCAGCGCTTCGTGTTCGTTGCCCTTGGCAATCTCGCGCAGCTCGGCGACGGTTTTATGTTTTAGCTGTTCGAAGGTGTAGTCCATATCTGCTCCTCATGCAGTGAAAAGTGAAAGGTGAAGAGTGAAAAGTAAAGAGTCATGAGAAATGAGTAATGAGTGATGAGCGAAAGATCAAAGTGGTACCATTTCGCTAGTCGTCCGTTACTTTTCACCTTTCACCGCTCACTTTTCACTGTTCCCAAAAATCTGACTCAAGTGCTTTCTCAAATGGTCGACGTAGTCGCGCATGAAAAAGTCTAACGTTACGGGCTCGTCTTCCTTTATCTGTTCCGACGCAAGTTGATGAAGATTGTGCTGCTGCCGCAGTTTAGTGCGGGTGTCTTCCGGCGCGTACTTCATAATGTGCACGATGTGCTGGTTGTAAAGTTGCCAGAACTGGACCAGCTCCTGCCAGGGCTTCTCCTGAAAGTGTTCGACGCGCACCCACTCGTTTTGCTGGTAACCGGGAAAAACCAGATCGTCGGTGAATTGCGCGCGCACAAAGCGTTGATGGTTGTTTCCCGCGGAGTCGATCAGGTGCCCAATGATTTGCTTGGCCGACCATTTATCTTCGGCACGCGGAATCTCACTTTGTTGTTCTGAGATAGCCAGCAGTCGCGGCGTGGCGTCCGCCAGCGTGTCCTTAAACTCGCCAAGAAATGTTTCCCACTCGCCAACAGTAGATTTTCTCGCTGCAAACATTCTGTTTGTCTCCTGCTAAATTTCCTTTTCCATGCGAAAGGCCGGAAGCGATTCGCCGTCCGGAGTTTCGATGCTGATTGCTGCACACTTGCGATAGCCTCTCGCCAAATACAACGGTTCGCCGGGAAGAGTCGCCGCCAGCTCGATGCGACTAAAGCCGGCGCGGCGTGCTGCAGCTTCGCAGGCGGTCAGGATTTTCGTGGCAACACCCTTTCGCGACCAGCTCGGATGAACATAAAACGCGCGAATGCGAGCAGCGTCTGTTGCTGGATCAAGCAGCGGGTCGGCGACTGACTTGGCCTGATCGCCGCCGAATAGAGTCTTGCGTTTGCTCCAGCCGCCGCTGCCCGCGATTTGGTTGTCAGCCTCGGCAATGAAATAGGTGCCGTCCAGTATTAACTGAGTATCGGGGCCAAAAACGTGAGCCAGCGCGCTGTCGATTTGCTTCGCCGTGTAGTATGGCAAGCTTAACACGCTGACTGAGTCGCGTATCAAGTCCGCGACTGCCGGGACATCCTCCATCTGCGCGTGACGAATTTGGATGATCATAAACAACTATTAACAGGAAGCACAGCCGACCTGTGCCCACCATAATACGGATCTGCTGATGGCGTTTGTTGTCCGCTCGACTAGTTGCTGGTGAAGGCGGTATAAAATAAGTCGAAACAGAAACTCATCGCAACTGGGCGGAGCACGCCGTCAATAGCAGACGAAGCGAGAAAATGGGAGAGGGTGGATTCAAGTTTGAAAAGCAATAGCTAATTCTCCGCCCGATTCATGGGAGGATTAGATTCGCCATTAGAAGATGCTCGATGCAGAATCGCGAGCGGTAACGACCGGATGCTACGGTCAACGATAATTGGAACGTTCGAGCTGCCTTGAAGCGGCCTTAAACATTGAATGCTGGCATCCGGTCGCTACCGCTCGCGGTTCCGCAATGGTTGCACTTCAAAATTGAAATCGCGGAGGATAAATGACGGACGAGAAAATTGAAGAACGGATCACTAGACTCGCATTTGACGGCGATGCGCTGCGGTTTCGCGAGTTCGTAGCAAAGTTAAAAGCAGGCTTGCCGGAAGGAACCGGCGTGGCGCTGCGTGGCAGCGTGGTCACCAACAAGCGCTGGGAAGACGGCAATCCGTTTGATGCCGACGGCCGCGGCACCAGCGACCTCGATGTGACGCTGATTGGCGCCAAGGTCATGGAATTTTGGAATGCTGACGCGTATTACATTCCGGCTCTGCATACCAAGCCGCTGTGTGACGAAGATCCGCTGGTTGCCCCGGCGTTAAATCCGCTGCGCCAGGAATTGCAAAAACTGGCTGAGCGTCCGGTTAATTTTCAGGCGACCGCAAACTTCATCCTTTACTCGCGCGACGTTTTGTTTGACGAGCCGTTTTACACCGTAATCGAAGCAGAAAACGTTTCGTGATCGTTAAGCTGCTTAGCTATAACATCCGCTTCGGCGGGCGCGGGCGCGAAACGGAATTGGCCCAGGTGATTCGCAGCGTCGCGCCCGACCTCGTCGTCTTTCAGGAGGCGACCGACACCAGAGTCATCAGCCGCCTCGCGCACGAAACGAATTTGCCGTTTTGGTCCGCGCGTCCCGAACATTCGATCGGCTACATCAGCCGTTTAGAAATCGCCCATCATGAATGGCACTATCCGGCCGGCGCCAAGCACTCATTTCTCGAAATTGTTTTACAAGGAAGCGAAGCGCGAATCTTTGGTCTTCACCTGAGCTCGACGTTTTCAAAGTGGAGCGAGCGCCGCAGAGTGCGCGAGATCACCGCGCTGTTGGCCAGCATCAAGCGACATCAGGAAGGCTTGCATGTTCTGGTGGGGGACTTTAACACGCTGGCGCCCGGCGAAATTCTGGATGTACGCCGGATGCCCGCCTGGATTCGCGGGCTGGTGTGGTTGAGCGGTCGCGACATTCAGCGCGCGACGATTCAACTAATGCGCGACTCAGGGTACCTCGACGGTTACCGCACGCTGCACCCTGACGACAAAGGTTACACGTTTCCCGTTTGGGATCCTCACTTACGCCTCGATTACGTATTCCTGCCGAAGCAATTTAGTGAGCAATTAGTCAGTTGTGAGGTTGTAACCGA
>JBDTTW010000006.1:0-9941 GCA_039930405.1 bacterium | reverse complement strand
AGTTAATTGCTTTTGATAGAAGAGCGGGGGCATGCCCCCTTCCTGACCTGAGAGATCTTACCTTGGCATTACACCTTTCCCAGGACCGCGCCAAACTGCCCGGTCTCGTCAACGCTCACTCGCACGCCTTTCAACGCGTGATTCGCGGCCGCACCGAATATCGCACCAGCAACGAGAAAGACAGCTTTTGGACCTGGCGCGAAATGATGTACAGCGCTGCGGCGCGACTGACGCCGGAAGACATCTACGACGCGTCGCGCATGGCGTTTCTCGAGATGGCGCTTAGCGGCATTACTGCGGTCGGCGAATTTCATTACCTGCACCACGCACCTGATGGCAAGCCTTACGACGATCGCAACCTGCTGGCGAAACAGGTGGTACGCGCGGCTAACGACGTCGGTCTGCGCATCGCTCTCTTGCGGGTGGCCTATGCGCGTGCCGGCTATGAAGCCGAGCCCAACCCGCGGCAGGCAAGATTTATTGAGAGCGACGCAGAACAATATCTGAAAAATGTTAGCCAACTGCAAAGAGATCTTGGGGCCGACAACGCAATGGCGTGGGTTGGCGTCGCGCCTCACAGCGTGCGCGCGGCGCCGCTCGCTTACTTGAAACAGATTGTTGCGTTCGCTAACAACGAAGAGTTGCCAGTCCACATGCATGTCGCGGAGCAAGCCGCGGAAGTTTCTGCCTGCATCAACGAGTATGGCCGCTCGCCGGTTGCGCTGTTGTCGTCCGAAGGCTTGCTCAGCGAACGCTTCACCGCCGTTCATGCAATTCACGTGACGCCTAAAGCGGTTCGCCTGCTGGCCGACGCGCGCGCAAACGTTTGCGCGTGTCCGACCACTGAACGAAATCTGGGCGACGGGATAGTGCCCGTTGAGGGATATTTTAAAGCGGGCGTGCGCCTCAGTTTGGGAAGTGACAGTCAGGTACAAATCGATTTGCTGGAAGATGCGCGCGAGCTTGAGTATCACTTGAGACTGCAAAAAATGGAGCGCGCAGTTTTGGCGGAAGGCGTTGACGCTAAATCTGAGTTGGCTGCTCGGCTGTTTGCATGCGCGACGGTTAATGGCGCCAAGAGTATTAATGCACCGGTCGCTACGCCGGAGACGGATGAACTCGCAGACTTCTTTACCGTTGACCTGAACGATCCTTCGCTGGCCGGCGCGGCGGAAGAAGATCTGCTTGCACACATTGTTTTTTCACTCTCAAAAACCGCAGTGAAGGATGTGGTAGTGGGCGGCAAGCGCATCGTGGAAGATGGCCACCACGCGCAGCAGGAAGAAATTGTTGAAAGATTCAAAGCCTTGCAGAAGAGGCTATGGGCCTAGGCTTTGGACTGCGGCGGCTTGACGCCGCTTTGCAGCGCGGCGGCTTGACGCCGCTTTAAGTTCATCCCAGTGGCTTAAGTAAAGAATAGAGTCGACTGCTCACAGGCGTAAACCATCGGCGTCGAGCCGCCGGGTTGAAAAGCGGCGTCAAGCCGCCGCAGTCCAAATAAACATGACCCTCAAGCAAACACTCGCCGACCTGGTTGCCATCGATTCCGTTTCAGCGCGCGCCAACGGCCCTGTCATCGACTATCTCGCCGCACGCTGCGCGTCACTAGGCTTCAGCGTGCAGCAGTTTCCCTACAGCGACGACAACGGTGTCGAGAAAATAAACCTACTAGCAGTCGCTGGTTCGGACTCTGCCGACGCGAACGTTGAACTCGCATTGGTCGGACACACCGACACCGTTCCTTACGATCCCAACTGGACCGAAGCGCTGAAACTCAGCGAGCGTGACGGCAAACTGTTCGGGCGCGGCGCCTGCGACACAAAGGCATTCATCGCCGCTGCCCTGACCGCAGTTGACGGTCTGCAGTTAAAGAATCTGCGCCGCCCGTTGGCGCTCCTTTTTACTGCTGACGAAGAGATTGGACTAATCGGCGCTAAACGGTTCGCTGACGAACGACGAATGCAGGCGCGGTTCGCAATTGTAGGCGAGCCGACTTCCCTGCGGCCCATGCGCGCCGGCAAAGGTTACTGCCTCGCCGAGATAACGGTGACAGGTCGCGAAGCGCACAGTGCTTATCCGTCGCTTGGCACTTCGGCCGTGTCTGGCGCCGCGCGTTTGCTGGTGCGCCTCGAAAACATTGCAAAAGAACTCGAGAATGAAACGCATGCGGATTTCGACCCGCCGTACACCACGCTGAATGTTGGCGTGGTCCATGGGGGAACGGCGAAGAATGTTGTCCCCGGCTTGTGCAGCTTCACTTTGGAGTGGCGACCAATTCCCGGTCAAAAGCCGGAACGCTTGTTGGACCTGCTGCAGGCCGCCATTGCGGAAGAAACCGCGCACGATTCAAATTTGATTTTTGCAGTCAACGCTGCGCGCGCGGACCAGGGTTTCGAAACGTCCGCCAATTCAGAATTGGTGAAGCTGCTTGCAGGGCTGACCGCCAACAACGCGGGCACAGTCGCCTTTGGTACCGAAGCGGCGCAGATGGCTGAACTCGGCGCCGAAGCGGTCGTCCTGGGCCCGGGAAACATTCGCGAAGCGCATCGCACCGGCGAGTTCGTGCCAAGCGCCGAACTTGAGGCTTGCGTCACGGTTTTGCGCCAGGCTATCGAGAAATTCTGCTACTAAACGCTGCATCAGAAACATCGTGGGCAACTTAAACTCCCGGCCCACATCGAAACCTTGTTCGCTTCTGCTGGTTTTGGGGCTCTCTCAATGAAAACTTCATTTGCCGTCAATAATCTGAGCGTCGCCAGTCTGTCCGACACCGTTTACGATCCGAATGGCGCAGTGATTCCGCGAGCTACCGTCTCAGTAAAGAACCAGAAGACTGGCGTTGCCGCTGCCGTCGTAGCGAACGACGATGGTCAGTTCACATTCGCGTCTTTGACCGAGGGGACTTATTCACTGACAATCACACTTTCAGCCTTCAAGAACTTAACGCTTGAGAATTTGGTGCTGGAAAAGAAAGCCGCTGTGAATATTGACATCACGCTGGAACTCTCAGGCACCGAGGTGGTTGGTTTGCTGCTTGCGAACCCATCAATGATCGAGCTGCCGCCCGGCTCCTTTACAATGAGCGCAGACATATTAAGCCGGTTCCCGCATTAACTAATCAGACAATTAATCATATGAGACGAAAGTTTTCGGTCCTTTCATTATTGTTCATCCTGCTCAGCCCACTGCTGATTTTGGCCCAGACTTCTGCGCCACTAACCAGCAAGGAATTGGTTACGTTGGTGTACCAGCTTCCCAAGCATCCAGAGTTGCGCGCTGAAGTTTTGGCTGAGATTCGCAAGCGCGGCATTGGCTTTCCGCTCACCGACGGCATGCGTTCTGTGGTAGCCAGCAAAAGCGGCAACGATGCCCTGTTGCGTCGCACGCTGGAGGAAGCTGAACGCCGGCGAGCGAATCCGACAACCGCGACCTTGCCGTCCGAGCGAGAAGCAAATGAATTGTTGGAACGCACGCGCGCCGCGACGCTGGCCGCTGCCGATGCGATGCCTGACTTTATCGTCAAACAACTGATCAAACGCTCGCACGCCTACGGCGACACCAACAACTGGCTGCCGCAAGACAATCTGACCATTGCCGTAGCTTACCGGGCCAACCTGGGCGAGCAATACAAGGTATTAGCCGTGAACGGCATACCACGCGCTCAGGAAACGACGCAGAAACGTGATTACAGCAAGGACGTTGACCCAGGGACCACCTCCAGCGGCGTTGAATACATCTCCGCCGTCGCCAACGTGTTCGCACCGGAAGCGGAAGCAAAGTTTAAGCTCGTCGATAGCGACGTGATTCTGGGACGCCACACGCTGGTTTACGAGTATGAAGTTTCCCGAGAGCTATCGAAGCTCATCTTGCGCACGGATGTATCAGAGCCCGCCATCGTCGGTTCGCGCGGCCGGATTTGGATCGACCGCGAGCTCAATCGAGTTTTGCGTTTCGAGCAGATTGCTACTGAGATTGCCCCAGACTATCCGATTCGCGCCGCCAGCAGCGTGATCGACTACGATTGGGTGGCCATCGGCGAAGGCAAATATCTATTGCCCACTCACTCCGAGATTCTCCTGGCGAGGGCCGAGCGCAGCATCACGGTGCAAAGCCGCAACGAAATCCGCTTTCGCGGTTACCAGAAATTCGGCGCCGAGCTGAAGGTGATCGATGAGATCGACGAGAAAGACTTTCCACCCGAGAAGCCGTAAAACACTCCACCTTAACAACGGACGTTATGAGAAAAGAGGCTCAGTCGCGAGTTTGTCCCAACCCGTTTGCACTGTGTCTGATCCTTCTCTTAATTGTGTGCGCCGGCGTCGCCGTGGTCCCTGGCCAGGCAAAGCCCGCTAAAGACTATCTCGTTTATGTTTTGTCCGAAGGCGCCGACACCATCTCGTTGGTGCGGTTTGGACCAGCCGGCGCGCGCGTCGAGCGTGAAGTTCCCACCGGCGCTATGCCTACCGACATCGATGGACCACATGGCATCGCCGTCTCGCGCGATAAGCAGTTTTACTACGTCTCGCTCGGGCACGGCCGCCCTTTCGGCAGCGTTTGGAAATACTCAACTAAAGATGACCGCGTGCTGGGCAAGACCACCTTGGGATTTTTTCCTGCCACCATGGATATCAGCGCCGATGGCAGTTTGCTTTACGTAGTCAACTTTAATTTGCACGGCGACATGGTGCCCTCGTCGGTTTCAGTAGTTGCAACTGATCCGATGCTCGAGGTGGCCCGCATTCCCACCTGTGTCATGCCGCACGGTTCGCGGCTGAACCCACAGGGAACGAAACACTACTCGGCCTGCATGATGGACGACCTGCTGGTTGAGATTGACACGCGAACACTAAAAGTTTCACGCCACTTCCTGTTAACTAAAGGTCACGAGCTGGGAATGATGGGCGCACCTGAGACTGCAAAAGCAAGCACAGCCGGCGGCATAAAACATATGGACCTGGGTGGCCATGGCATGGAAGCTCCCCAGCCGGGCGATGTCAGTTGCTCACCTACCTGGGCCCAACCCTCGACAAGTGGTTCGTCGATTTTCGTCGCGTGCAATAAGTCTGATGAGATCGTCGAAGTCGATGCCACGAAGTGGAAAGTTGTGCGACGTCTGCCGGCCCGCGCGGGCGTTTACAATCTTGCCGTTACCCACGATGGCTCGCGTTTGCTCGCAACCAATAAACGCGACCAGTCAGTCTCGATAATCGCTTTGAAAACGGGTGCCGAGCTGGCGCGGCTGCCTACACGACGAAAGGTATTGCATGGCGTCGTGGTCTCACCCGACGATCGCTATGCATTTGTTTCTGTCGAAGGCATAGGAGCTGAGCCGGGCACCGTCGAGATAATTGATTTAGCGGCGCTCCAGATTGTCGCGAGCGTCGACGTCCCCGAGCAAGCAGCCGGCATCGACTTTCTGCGCATCGAGCCTGCAAAGTAACTCCATCACCTCACTTGATGTCCACGTCTGTGGACACCGCTATATCCAATTGTGTCCAAAAAGCAGCACAGAAAGGCTCATTGCTAATCCGGCATCCGGGTTGTGACTCAGCAGATAGGTGCTGGCTCGCAGTTGGTACGGCCGTTGCGATGACTCTACAACAATCGAATGCTGTTTTCGGTTGAAGGAGTTCCTCCAATGAAGCCCAGAATTCTCATCGTCGATGACGATGAAGCCATTACGCAACAAATGTTCTGGACGCTTAGCGATGACTATGACGTCGTAACCGCAAACGATCTGGCCTCGGCCGTGCGCCGCGCGACAGTTTACGAACCTGCCATTTCGATTCTCGATCTGCATCTTCCGCCCAAAACCACCTCGCCCGAAGTCGGATTGCGCATCCTGGAATACATCAAGGGTCACCTGCCGAAAACGAAGGTGCTGGTGGTAACCTGCGCCGATACGGGCAACATTCGCGAAGAATGTTTTGCGCAAGGCGCCGATGAGTTTCTCAGCAAGCCTTTCGATACCGAATTGCTAATTGCCACGATGCGCCGCATGGTTCCGCACTTGCTCGATCTTGCGTGAGATGAATCCACTCCCAACTGTTTAGTCATTGGGCTGCGAATACAATCTCTCTGTGATTAAGTAGCTCGACACCTACCTTTACAGCTTCCCTGCTGACTTCCGTCTACTCGTCTGCGATAATGAACACCTCGCGATAATTGATCTGCAAACTTGATGGCACAGCTCTATAGTTCGTAGTTCTCTCGGCTAACAATCAATGAGTGAATCGTTTGACAAAGTAGCAGGCGTAAGCGAGTTGCCGATCTTTCCGCTGGCGCTGGTGTTGTTTCCCGGTGTGCCGCTGCCGCTGCATATTTTCGAGCCGCGCTACCGGCAAATGCTCAATGACGTGCGCGCCGGCAATAGTCTCTTCGGCGTTTCCTATTACGACGCTTCGACTGCCGCGCAAGACCGGCCGGCGCCCGGCCACGTTGGTTGCGTGGCCGAAGTCACTGAAACCCAGGCAATGCCTGACGGCCGTTCAAATATTCTTACCGTCGGCATTATTCGCTACCGGCTCGAGGAATACCTCCAGCACGACGATCCTTATCTGCTGGCGCGCGTTAGTTATTTTGAGGACGAAGCAGAGGAGGCAACGCGGCTGCGCGAAAATGCGCGCGACGTGGCTGAAACGTTCACGCGTATCGCCCGCGCTGTACGCGCAATCAACGATGAGCACGCAAACTTGCCGGACATTTCCGATACCGAACCGCAACGCCTTTCGTTTCTGGTGGCTGCAGCAATGGAAGTGGATACCGAGGTCAAGCAGGACCTGCTGGAACTGCGATCAACCTCTGAGCGACTGGACCGTTTGCGCAAAATGCTGGGGCGCGCCGTGTCGAGCTATGAAGAACGGGCTCGGGTTCACCAGTTGGCGAAAGGGAATGGCCACAGTGGCAAGAAAATCGATCTTGAATGAGGCTGGCGCAGGAGAGATAAAATTTGTCATTCATCATTTGACATTAATCATTTGTCGTTTGGGAACCGGCTTTCGACGCTACCCGTAATTACGAAACCGATTCGGGTGGTATTGGCGTCGCTTTGCGCATCCCCTCATCTCCTTCAAGATTCGGCAGTTTTAGAAATGACCAATGATGGATGTCAAATGATGAATGATAAATCTGCTTTCTTCCGCTGAAGCATGCCACAACCTAACAAAAATAAACGCAGCGTAACGGTCCTCTTCTTCGGCGCCGCGCGCGATATCGTGGGCCAGCAGGAGTTGCAGCTCGAGCTAAGGGCTACGACCGCCGGAGCGTCATTGGAAGAATTGTTGGAAAAGTTTCCCGAACTGCGCCGCTTTGGACGTTCGCTGTTGTTTGCAGTGAATCAGGAATACGCGCAGCCGGATCGTGAAATAAACGACGGCGATGAGCTGGCTCTGTTCCCTCCCGTAAGCGGGGGCTGTGCAGCGCCTGCCTCAACCTCGGCCAACGACTTCTCTGAACTGACAACGGAGCCGATCGACGTCGGCGCTGTCGCTCGCAGAGTTGTGCTACCGAAATGCGGCGCGACAGTGACGCTCGACGGTTACGCGCGCGAATGGACGCGCGGACGACGAACTTTATATCTCGTCTACGAAGCTTACGCTCCGATGGCGCTTAAGGAACTCGAACGACTCGAACGCGAAGCTCACGAGCGCTTTGAGATTGCGCACATTGGCATCGTTCATCGCACCGGGCGTCTGGAGATTGGCGAAACGAGCGTCGTCATCGCGGTCAGTGCGCCGCATCGGCAGGAAGCTTTTGCAGCGAGCGAATGGGCGATACGCGAACTAAAACGCACCGTGCCGATTTGGAAGAAGGAAGTTTTCGAAGACGGTGAAGTCTGGGTCGAAGGCGAGAGCAAGGATGGAGGCGGAAGGATGAAGGATGAAGGATGACGGATGAAAGTCGTTAAGAGACGTTGTCCATTCATTCTTCATTCTTCATTCTTCATCCTTCATCCCTCATCTTGTCACTGCGTAAAACGGCCGCGATACTCGCTGGAAGCAATAAACGCCTTCACCATTTCCGCGTTCACAAAATTGCCATTGAAGGTATTTAGTTTTTTCAGCCAATAATCGTAACCAGAATAATCGGCGTCCTGGCCTTCATTTGGATTGCGACGCAGATAGCCGAAGTATTCCATCAGCACAAACGCGCGATTGAATTCGGCCTTGAACAGAAATTGATTCTCGGCCACCAGCGCCAGAACTCATCTGTGAGAGCGGGTTAATCTGAGGCGAAAGCGTATAGCATTTTGTGAAGTACGGTCACTAACCTTAGTGCCTGGTTTCGGTTTTCTGTGGGCGCGTCCTTGGTGGGCTTTGTGTCTTTGTGGTGAAACGATAAAGGATCCACCACAGAGCCACAGAGAACACAAAGGACGCACAGAGATTAATTCATACAGTCTACCGAATTGACCGGACTTCTGGCCCGATGCAGCTAGCTGGCGGGCGTGTCTTCAGTCTCTTCTTCCGCCGCAGCCTCAACCAACGAAGCGCTCGTCACGCGATCGCCTTCTTCGGTTTTGATTAGCCTGACGCCCTGGGCGCTGCGTCCCGTCTTGCGGATGCTGTCGGCCTCGATGCGTATCAGCTTGCCCTGTTGCGTGATGATCATGATCTCCGACTCAGCATCAACCGGGAAAACAGCAACGACTTTTCCGGTCTTTTCGGTCGTCTTCATGTTGATGACGCCCTTGCCGCCACGCGATTGCAAACGATAGGTGGTGATCGGAGTTTGCTTGCCGTATCCCTGTTCCGAGACAGAAAGCATCTTCTCGGAATCGTCGGCCGAAACGGGACAGACCGAAACCACGTAATCGTCCGCACGCAGGTTAATTCCGCGCACGCCGCGCGTCGCTCGGCCCATGGGCCGCACGTTCTTTTCATCAAAACGAATTGCCAGACCGTTGTGGGTGGCAATGAAGATGCGTTTCGTGCCGTCCGTCAACACGACGTCGAGCAACTGATCGCCGTCGTCGATATTGATGGCGATGATGCCGTTGGAACGAATGTTCTGAAAATCCGCCAACGACGTTTTCTTGATTACGCCTTTGCGCGTGACCATCAGGACGTAACGGCCTGCGGCGAATTCTCGCACCGGCACCACGCCGGCAAGCTTTCGTTCCGAAGGAATATTGATCAGATTGACGACTGCTTTGCCGCGCGCCGAAGCGGCAGCATCCGGGACTTCATGGACTTTTAACTTATAGACCATGCCGTCGTCAGTAAAAATCATGATGTACGCGTGCGTCGAAGCGATGAAAAGATGTTCGACGTAATCGCTGCCCTTGGCAGCCGCGCCGAATCTTCCCTTGCCGCCACGTCCCTGACGTTGATAGGTCGTAATCGGCGTGCGTTTGATGTAGCCGCTGTTGGTCACCGTGATGGCGACATCTTCGTCGGCGATCAGATCCTCGATTGAGAACTCCACACCTTCATCGACGATCTCGGTGCGTCGCGCGTCGCCAAAATCTTTCTTGACCTCTTCCAACTCGTCGGCGATGACGCGGCGGAGCGAGCTCTCGTTGGCCAAAATCTCTTCCAGCTCGGCGATCAGCTTGATGATCCCCTCGTATTCGTCGGTAATTTTTTGTCGCTCAAGCGCTGCCAACCGGCGGAGTTGAAGATCCAGAATCGCCTGCGCCTGCAACTCGGAAAAGCCTAGTCGCTCCATCGCCTTTTGCAGTTTGGGAACGTAAGCCTTGACCGTCGTATCCGAAGGAATTCCCTTCCAGGTCTTCACTTCGCTCATCGTCGTTGTCTGGCCCGTTAACCAAAGCCGGGCCTGATCGACGGAGTTTGAGTTACGGATCAGCGTGACGATGAAATCCAACGCATCGATTGCTTTTGTCAGTCCTTCGAGGATGTGCGCGCGGGCGCGGGCTTTGCGGAGCTCGTACTCGGTGCGCCGCCGCACGACTTCGCGGCGAAAGTCCACGAAGCACT
>JBDTTW010000005.1:0-6877 GCA_039930405.1 bacterium | reverse complement strand
CCCCATTTACAGAAGACGCAAACCCTGAAAGGGTGGCGTCGCGATAAACCGAAGACCCATTCGCAACTCCTTAAGAGTTGCGACAAAACAAACATCCATCTTAAGCCCCGGGGTTTCAAAGCAAACCCCCGGGGCTAAAATCAGCCAACGCTTTCAGCGTTAAAATCCAAACTGCACGAGTACCCCTAAAGTGACGGCCTCGCCGCAGCCCGCGTACAATGCCTCGGTGACTTCCAACGCAGAGATTGAATCACTGATTCGTGATCTTCCTGATCCGCAGAGTGCGCGGCGGTTTCTCGAAAATTTAATAAACGAGCGACCGCGAACGCACCAGAAGCTGGTCAAAGAAACTGGCCTGCTTTCAGACGCCCTTGCCCTGGCCGCCTACAGCCCGCTATTGGCGACCACGCTGGAACAGAATCCCGATTACATTCCCTGGCTCGCGCGCGAACGCGCTGACACTCGCGTTCGCACCGCCGAGCAGTTAAGGGAGTCACTCGCGCGGTTTGCGTTGACGAATTCATCGTTAACGCCTGCGGTCCTGTTCGCGCGCTTTCGTCGTCGCGAACTTTTGCGCATTTATTTGCATGACGTCCGGCGCGCCCACACTATCGTTGAAACAACCGAAGAGCTTTCAAATCTGGCCGATGCGATTCTGGATTACGCGCTAAGCCTGACGCGGCAAGCGCTCGACAACAAATACGGTGCGCCACTTTGCGACGACTCGCATGGCCGCATCGCCACAGCCGAGTTTTGCGTGCTGGCGCTGGGAAAACTTGGCTCGCGCGAGCTCAATTACGCTTCCGACATCGATCTGGTTTTCATTTATTCAGACGATGGCATGACCGCTGGTTCGAGTGAACGCGACAAAGTTACCAATCGCGAATACTTCATCAAGTTGGCGGAAGCAATCAGTAAGTTAGTGGGACAGCCTGCCGGCGAATCGCCGGCATATCGCGTTGACTTGCGTTTGCGACCGCACGGCCGCGACGGCGCGCTGGCATCCTCGCTTGCTGAAACGCTGAAGTATTACGACCAGACGGCCCAGGGATGGGAGCGCCAGGCGTTGATTCGCAGTCGCGCCGCGGCGGGCTCGACTCAGTTGTTTTCACAGTTCGCCGGCGCGGTCAAAAAATATATTTATCGCCCTAATGTTTCGGTAACAGACGCGCTGGCCAGTGTCAGATTGGCCAAACAAAAAATAGATCGTCAGGTCGAGCGCAGCACGGCCGGTTTCAACGTAAAACTGCAACGCGGCGGAATTCGCGAAATCGAGTTCATTGCCCAGGCCCTGCAGCTGGCCCACGGTGGACTGGACGAGTGGCTGCGCGGCGCACACACCTTGATAAGTCTCGGCCGCTTGGCCGACCGGGATCTGATCTCGGAGCAGGAACGCACGCAGTTATCGAAAGGCTATGAATTTCTGCGGGTACTGGAGCATCGCCTGCAGATGGAACACGGTCTGCAAACCCATACAGTTCCTGAGAGCGATGAGCACCGGAGTCTGGTCGCCAGACGAATGGGATTTGCGGGGCCCCTGGCGCTGGGGCTTTTCAATCGCGCGCTGGCATTGCACACCACTAACGTCCGCCGCGCCTATGATCGCGTCTTTGCCGAAAGCGTCGAACCTCCCGCAAGTCCTTCGGTTTTTATACCGGATGGAAACGCGACTGCTCGTGAAGCAACAGCCATTCAGCACGCCGCAGCGGTGTTCGCTGCGCACCTCAATAAACAAGCGGCCCATTCTCGGGATAACGAAACCCTGACGCAGTTATTGACTGACACGGCGCTGCAGTCGGCGAATCCGAAGCGCGCGCTGGCGTTGACGGCTCGAGTCGCCGCCTCACTCACAAAGGCTGAAGACGAAATTGATTTTACGCGCGAGGGGTTGCTGGCATTGGTCCGCCTTTGCGGAGCGTCCGAAATGTTCGGCGAAATGGTTGCCGCTAATCCTGCTCTGCTTGTTGTCTTGAGCGGGCCCGTCCGCAAATTGCAGCAACGAGATTATCGCGCGCAGTTACGAGCTTGCGTCGACGCGGAAAAGACTTTTACCGCGGAATTGTCGGCGTTCCGGCGCGAGTGGGCCAAACTGTTAATTGAAATTGGGGCGCAGGACGCGGCCGGCGAGATCTCAGTCGCGGAGTCGAATCATCAACAGACCGAACTGGCCATCGCCAGCATAAACGTGGCTTACCTAATTGCCAGGCGCGAGCTGGGCCGTCGCTTTGGCCGTGTTGACGCGGGTCCGCGCATAGCGGTGTTGGCGCTTGGCCGGCTCGCAAGTGGTGGGGTCGATTACGCGTCCGACCTCGACCTCATCATTCTCTACGATTCGCTGGTTGGTTCACCGATTAGTTCGTTGACTCGCGACGAAGCTTACGCCCGCCTTTGCGAGTTGATGATAGCGGCACTCTCCAGCGTCACGCGCGAAGGCTATTTGTATCGAGTTGATTTGCGGTTGCGTCCAGACGGCAAGAATGGACCGCTGGTTTCCAGCTCCGAAAGCTTTCTGGAATATCTAAAGCAGCGCAGCGCGGTTTGGGAATGGCTGGCATACGTCAAACTCCGCGCAGTCGCTGGTGATTTGGAGCTCGGCCGGATGATTGAGACTCATGCGCGGCACGCCGTTCACGAACGCGCAACGGCGCTGGAGGTGACCGCGTTGCAACGCGAAGCCCGGCACATTCGCGAGCGGCTTGAGAAAGAAAAGACCAGGCGCCGCCGAGCGGACGCTATCGATATTAAGTATGGGGCGGGCGGCATGCTTGATGTCTACTTTGCAGTTCGTTATTTGCAACTGCGCGATGATATTTCGGATGAAGGTGACGATCGTTCGACCGCTTCAACTCTAGAACGACTCGAGCGAGCGGGCTCTTTGGAAACTGACGACTACGAGGCGCTCAGCGAAGGTTATGAATTGCTTCGGGCGATCGACCATGATCTGCGGTTGATTGTCGGTAAGGTTGCGAGTTTGCCTTCCAGCGATCATTCAGAATCCGCGGAGATTGCCACGAAACTTGAGTTCAAGACCGCGGCGGCGCTGCACGACGCTTTGCAGGCGCGCATGGCCGCGATTCGTGCAGCATACGATCGAATTACAGCGGATTAGGCTTTACGCCGCAGTCTCGTCAGTACGCGATTCATACCAGCATCTGCTGCACCATCGATGCAGGCGCCGGCGCTCCGCGGCATCACCTGCCGTTGCAGCCGGCAACCGTTTGACTACTTCGCGTTCCTCCTCCGCAAGCTCAGGCCAGGTCTTCATGCTGGCGTCACAGCGCGGACAACGGTCGTCGATGTTCATTGCGAAACTCCTTCATCAGAAACGTGACAGAAAATGCTTGTTTACGATCCCTGCCCAATCGTGTAACTTAAAGATAGCTTTGTTGTCGAGCAACAAAGCCAAGCAGCGCCGCATCGTAAAATTGAGAACACGAATAAGGACCAGGAAATGTTTCGTATTAAAGCTTCGTACACGGGACAGTTGGAACTAAAAACCACGCTCGAGAGAGCGCGGGAGTTTTTTGGCGACTTCAAAAATTTTGCCGACTTGATGCCGGGCATTGAAGGCATTCGCAAAGAGAGCGGCGGCATTGCGCGCTGGATCGTGCGCGCCGAGGTGCCGGTGATTGGTTCGGTGCAGGCAAGTTTTGCGGTGCGCAAGACTGAAGACCGGCCTGAGCGGCTGGAATGGTCGCCGGCTGGTTCAGAGATGAAGAACTATTTGCGCTACGCAGCGAATTTTGAAGTGCGCGGCCACAACGTCCTGATCAAAGTTTCGCAGCATGTTGAGCTGCGCCGGTCGCACGCGCGCGACTTGCATCGCTTTGCAGCGCTGGTAGGTGAAGGCGCTATTAGTTCGGAAATGCAGAAGCGGGTCGGCGAGATGATCAAGACTTTTCTTGAGCGTGCGCGGGTGAAGCTCGAAGGCGAGTCTAGCCTGGAGCAAGAAGCCTAGCGTCGGAACGGCAAGCAAAAACAAAATTTTCCATTTCTCATTTCTCATTTTTCATTTTTCATCGCCAGCATTTCGCATCTCCAAGGCTCCGTTAGGGAGCCTTTCATTTTTAGCAAATAACCTTGCTGTAAATATCCGGCTGCAAAAAAGCCACGATCCGGTGAGTAGTTGGTGTGTTCTGAAATGAAAAATGAGAAATGGAAAATGGAAAATTTCTTTTCTCTTCAGCCAATAGTTTTCACTCACCAGGGACAGGCAGGAATGCCTGTCCTACTTCTTTCCGTAGCTGATCAGATTCGCAAACATCCGGTAGCCGCCCGGCACCCCGGCGCGCAATTGCCGGTACCACACCATGCTCGTGTAGATGTAGTTGCCCTTACCGTATTTCGCCAGCAGCAAGCCGCCGGATAAAGGCTTCTCACCCGGGTCGTTCATGGAAAACAACGCGGCGTAATGACTGTCCCATTCTTTCGGATAGTAAAGCCCCCGTTCCTGAATCCAATTATCAAAGTCACTCAGCCTGATTTTGTTGGGAGCGTTAAGCAGCGGGTGAGCCGGTTGCAGAAACTTAACCGGCGCGGTTTCGTCCGTAACTCGGTCATCACCCAGCAGGATTGGATAGGGCGCTAACTGCGGGCGATTTCGTTTTGGATCGGGGTTCCACTCATTCGACTTGTGATAGAAAACGATCAGCGTGCCGCCATTGGTAACGAACTCAAGCAGCTTTGCATTAGCAGCAATCAGCTCCGGGTGTGCTTCGTAGCCGCGGTTGTCGATGATGATCGCCGTGAACGCCGCGAGGTCAGCGCTTTTGATTTCTTCAGCTGCTATCGCTTTAGCGGACACTCCAAGTGCTGCAAGTGAGCGTTCGATAGTTTGATCAAAGCTCGGCACGTATCCAACCTGCAAGCCCGCCGCGACGTGCGCGTTGCTATAAACGACCGGAACTGTCGCTTCGGTAATTGACGCTTTGTCTGAACCGATTAGGGAAATCTGCACTGAGCCCGAGTGGCGCAGGTCGGGCAGCGTTCTGCGGTCGGGGAGAGGATTTTTCGCCGTTACTTTTTCAGCGCGCGTCTCACCGGGCGCCATCACCAGGGGAAGCTCGGCAGTAACTACATTGCCTTTAAGGCCGGGAACTTCAACTCGCGTTGTGCCTCGAAACGGAGTCAATAAGTGGTTGACGAGTTTCAGCTCGAAGGTCTCGCATCGGCCTAACATCTCTTCAGTGCGCACACAAGGGAAAGGCAACACACTGAGAATCTCAATTGCCGGCACCACTTCAAAATTTTCTGTGCTGCTTAAAGCAAAGTGAACACCATCAATTTCAACTTCCGCTGTCACTACAAAATTGTTGCCAAACAGAAGTCCGTCATACAGGTGCCTGGCGCTGGGAACTGTGATCTTTGCGCTGCTGGGCGTAACCATCTCGACCGTCCCCGCGGCTTCAGTGTCCGGCAGCAACTGATCGGCGATCTTTACCTGCTGGGTTTGTCCCCAACCGGTGAATGATACCTGGTCGATTCCTATCGAGCGGTCGCCGCTGTTTTCCAAATTCAGGGTGAAGGTGGTCTTGTTTCCCCGGATTAACAAATCATCATCGACTGTCAGCCGCAGCGAAATATTTGCGGCCATGCCGAGCGCCCGGTCGAAACGCGCCTTCATCATTTGCGCGCGTTGCTGGTCCGGGAAGCGGGCCTCGACGCCGGGATTACTCTTGCGCCATTCAATCAAGCTCTCAAGGATGACCACCGGCTGGTCCAGGAAGTCGGTCAAGGTCGCGTCCTGAGTTTTAAACGGCGTGATGTGGTAGACGAGCGCATCAGGTACTTTCAAACCAGCAAGTAACGGAATCGAATCGGCCGCCAGGGCTGGAGCGTTGGGCGCTTCACGCACCAGTTGGTAACGAATCAATGGCAATTTATCGCCGGCGCCACCACGCATTCGCAGCAGGTCTTCAATTGTCTTAGGCCATGGACCTTGCGTCGCGTGTTCCTGCAATGCGCCCAACGCTTGTTCCGCAAACGAGCTGTTGCGCACCGGGTCAACTTCGTTCGGATCGATGGCCACAACTTTGTCCGTCGGGTTGGGTTTGGCTCCGCCGAACAAGCGCACAAAGAGTCTCTGCGCCTGCCACGGCTTCACTTGTCCCAGTTGTTCGGGAAATCGTTTCGCATCGGCGGCCGCGTCGAACGCTTCCAGGATTAAGCGCCCGGTCGCCTGATGATGGCCGTGCCCGCTGGTCGTGTCGTGATTGGTGATGATCACATCGGGCCGCAGCTCACGAATCTTTAACACCATGCGACGCAACGCTTCGTCGTGTCCCCAAATACGAAAAGCCTCGTCGGCTGATTTCGAAAAGCCAAAATCCTTGAGCCCCAGAAAGTAAGGCTCGGAACCCTGGAGGCGCGCCGCTGCCATCGTCTCGCGCGCGCGAATCACGCCTAGCTCTTCATAAAGCTCCGGGCCAACGGCATTCTGGCCACCTTCGCCGTAGGTAGAAAACAAACTAACTGTGTGGACACCAGACTTACGGCGCAGCATGGTCAGCGTCGTGCCATCTTCATCGTCGGGATGTGCCGCGACGCACATAACCGTAAAGGGATTTGTGAGATCGAGCAGCGCCTGGTGCAACTCGGCCTTGCGAGCTGCCGGAGTGACTGGCGTCGGCGACGCGACAGGTTCCTGTGCTCGCGTTGCACCAATACCGCCAAGCAACAAAATAGCGACGATAAAAAGAGAACCAATCTGCTGGTGTCTTTTGAAGTTGGTCATATAGCGAAAACTTTGCACATAAGTCATAAATCCGATAACAGTTAGCGAAACGCGAATTCAGGTTGGAAGTGCAACCATTGCAGAACCGCGAGCGGTAGCGACCGGATGCTGGCATTTTAAGGCCGCTCGAATGCTCTATTTTAT
>JBDTTW010000004.1:0-4324 GCA_039930405.1 bacterium | reverse complement strand
CGATTTCATTTACTGCTACTGTAGGCGTTGAGGTTGGGGTTTGGGTAATAGTGGAAGTCTGCGTCAGGGTAGGTGTGCTTGTAACTGTTACGGTGCTGGTCGCTGTCTCAGTTGCTGAAGGAGTAGCAGTAGTTGTATGAGTTGCCGTTGCAGTCGTCGTATAAGTCGCAGTCGGTGTTGATGTGTTAGTCGCTGTGCTTGTAGGCGTTTCGGTTGCGTTGGGCGGTTCGGTCGGTTATGTCGGCCTGGTAGTGCCGCATTTAGTTCGCATGTCCACCAGCGGCGATAACCGTTTGACCATTCCGGCGGCGGCGCTTGCGGGCGCATCTTTTGTGATCGTGGCCGACACATTGGCGCGGACAGTGATCGCGCCGCGCGAACTTCCGGTGGGCGCCATCACGGCGTTAATTGGCGCACCATTATTTATTTACCTGCTAAAACGGCGTTAGCTCAAATTAGCTCTTTAGGAACCACTGCCGGATGCTTGAAGCCAAAAATGTAGGCATCAACTACGGAAAACGACCGGCGGTCGTTGACGTTTCACTACAGGTCTCGCCTGGGGACCTGACCGCGATTGTCGGCGCAAACGGCGCCGGCAAATCGTCGCTGTTGCGCGCACTTAATGGAACCATCCGACCGTCGGCCGGCGAGGTAATGCTGGACGGCAAGCGACTGAGTTCCTTCGCGCGGCGGGCAGTAGGCAGACGCATCGCCGTCGTAACGCAAGAAGCGTTGTTGGCTTTTCCGGTTTCGGTGTTGGAGTACGTGCTGGGCGGCCGTTATGCGTGGTCGGGATCGGGCACCTGGGGCTGGGAATCGGAGCGCGATCTGGAAATCGCTGCCCGCGTGTTGCGTCAGACTGAATTGGAAAACTTCAGCGCTCGCTTGATGAATGAACTTTCCGGCGGCGAACGCCAGCGCGCGGTTTTGGCGCGGGCCCTCGCGACCGAGGCGGGAATTCTTTTGCTTGATGAACCGACGGCCAATTTGGACCTGGCGCATCAGGCTTCAATGCTTCAGTTGGTCAGAGCACATTGTGACGAGCGCGCGGCGGCAGCGGTCATCGTTACGCACGACATCAACCTCGCGGCGGAATTTGCCAATCGCGTTGTGCTGCTTAAGAGCGGCCACCTGATTGCAGCCGGCACACCGCGCGACGTTTTGACGGAAGAGCTTTTAGGCGAAGTTTTGGAAATCAAAGTTTTGGTAGACGCGCACCCGCTTTCGGGCGCGCCACGCATTACACCGGCGCACGAACTGCGACGGTAAACGAGAGCGGCAGAAGTTTTTGTTTGCTCTCATCAATCCGGGAGACGGCTTAGGGAAGGCGGTCAAAATCCGCCACTGCCCTCGCAACTGTAGACGACGAAGACGCTCGGGAAAGTTTTAGCCACTGTTCAAACGAATGGGAAGGCTGACCAGAGTTGAGTCGCAAGTCAGGAGACCTCGCCGCCGCCCTTTCGTAAAGCTCGCACTGCGACGGGCAGGAGACTTACAAATGAAAACTATCAACACCAGATATTCACTTTTTAAAAACAAACCTCTCAGCTTCCTGGTTCTACTGTTACTCTTAACCGCTTACGCTGACGCTGTGTTTGCGCAAACAAGCGGAGCGCAAATCACCGTGCGCGTTACGGATCCGCAAGGGGCAGTCCTGCCAGGCGCCGGAGTCACGCTTTATACCCGCGACAATCGCATTCGCATCGACGGCGTCACCGACAGTGCGGGCGATTGTCATTTCGAAAGATTGGGGCCGGGCGAGTATTTGATCGATGCCGGAGCGACCGACTTCGCCCGCGCGGCCACCCACGTTGTGCGCCTTGAGCGGAATGCCAACACGTCGCTGACCATTTCCTTGCCGATTGCCGGCGTTAGTGAGCAGGTGGTGGTAACCGCGCAAGCTACAGCACAACCCGTTGCTGAAGTTTCCAAAGCAGTTTCTGTCGTGGATTCGCGCGAGATTGATGAGCGCGACGAGACAGAAGTCTCCCAGGCGTTGCGCAGCGTTCCCGGTTTGAGAGTGACGCAGCTTGGCGGTCCTGGTTCGTTCACCTCGATCAAGACACGCGGATTGCGCAACGAAGACACCGCGGTATTGATTGACGGATTGCGCTTTCGCGATGCTGCGGCTCCGCAGGGCGACGCATCGGGCTTTGTCGAGGACTTGATAGTAACTAATATCAGCCGGGTTGAAGTTCTGCGCGGCTCGGGCTCGTCGCTTTATGGCTCGAACGCCATCGGCGGAGTCATCAACCTTGTGACGGATGAAGGCGGTGGTCCGTTCCATGGCAGTCTGCTCGGCGAAGGTGGGGGGTTGGGAATGTTTCGCGGGCGGGCCCAGATAGGTGGCGGCGCGCGCAATAACACTATTGCCTACAGCGCTGGTTTTTCGCATCTCACCGTTGCGCGCGGCATTGACGGGCAAGATGAAGCGCGTAACTCGAGCGGGCAAGGGCGCGTTGTTTTCCGTCTGACGCCTACTGCTACTTTGTCCGGACGCATCTACGCGACGAACTCCCGCTTGCAACTGAATAACAATCCGCAGACGGTTGGCCCAATAGCACTGACCGGCATTATCGCTGCCGTTGCTCTCCCGGCTGGGGAACTGCGCCGCTTTGAAGCAGGTATTCCCCCAGCGCTCTTGAATGTTGGTGCAGCGACGTTCATTCCGTCCGCAAATGATCCCGACAACTTACGGAAGGCTAACTTCTTTTCCGGAGCCTTACAATTTGCCCAGCAACCAACTGAGGCCTTTGGCTACACTCTTAGTTATCACGGTCTGGCCAGTCACCGCAGCGGTATTAATGGACCATTGGGAGTGGGCTTTCAACCGTTTGGCGGTACTGAGCGATCTGGCTTCGATGCACTGGTCCATACGCTAAGCGCACGGTTCGATTTACAGGCCGGACACGCTAACCTCATCAGCGGAGGTTACGAGTTCGAAAGTGAGAACTTTAAGAACCCTTCGTTCCCGGTCGATCCGGCCGGCAATTCCAACGTCGACGTTACCCAAACAAGCCACACGCTCTATGTGCAGGATCAACTGCGGTTCATGGATGACCGTTTGCAAATCTCGGGGGCGTTTCGCGCACAATTCTTTCGTTTGCAACAACCGCGGTTCACGCCCTCGGCTTCGTCACCCTACGCGGGTCTGACTTTTTTGTCGCCGCCCACGGCTTATACAGGCGATGGGTCGATCGCCTATATGTTTCGCAAGTCAGGGACCAAGTTGCGAGCCCACGTTGGTAACGGCTATCGGGCGCCGTCGCTTTTCGAGCGCTTCGGCGCGTTCTTTGACAGTTTCTTTGGCTACAGCGCCGCTGGCGATCCGCGTCTGAAACCAGATCGGTCAATAGCTTTTGACGCCGGGATTGATCAGACGCTGTACACCAACCGGTTACGAGCGTCGGCAACTTACTTCTACACAGAACTTCAGAAAGTGATCATCTTTGATTTCTCAGGGCTGATAAATCCGGCAACTGATCCTTTCGGCCGCTTTGGTGGCTATGTCAACACTAGCGGCGGAATCGCTCGCGGGGTTGAATTGAGCCTGATGGCGACGCCCGTGCGCGCGCTGAATATTTCGGCCGCCTACACCTACACGAAGAGCCTGCAACGCCAGCCTCAAGTGGCGGGCGTTCTGCGTTCGCTCGGGATTCCCGATCATCAATTTTCGCTCGTCGCCACTCAGCGCCTCGGCCGGCGCATCCTGATCAATTTTGACTTGGCAGCATCGAGCGATTACCTGGCTCCCATTCTTAATCCCGTTACCTTTGGCAGCCGCGCCTATCGCTTTCGCGGCTTGGCTAAGGTGGATCTCGGCGGGAGTTACACGCTGCCACTGGGCGAATCACGGTCGCTGCGTTTCTTTGGTTACGTCGATAATCTTTTTGATCGGGAGTATTTCGAGAGCGGCTTTCGCACGCCGGGCCGTACCGGGCGGGCAGGGGCGTCTTTGAGCTTCTGAAATTCGGAGTGCGCCGGCCCGGCAGATCTTGATTTCAATCAGCGTAATCTGCGTAATCTGCGGATAAAATTATGACGTTTACAAAACAGACGTGTTGTCCAAACTGTGGCGCTAGCTTTAGCTGTGGTGTGGAAACGGAACAGCCATGTTGGTGTGAAGCATTGCCACGGGTTGCTCCGGCCAACAAAGATCAGGACTGCCTGTGCCCGAAATGTTTGTGGGCCGTCATTCAGGAAAAAACTGGCGCGGGCGATTCACAGCCGGAAGACGCCGGCGCAAGTTAAAATCCGGGGTTCAAAAACGATTCAGGTTGCAAGGCTTTGCGGGTTGATGGGCGCAAGTGCGTCCCTTACAACA
>JBDTTW010000003.1:0-5021 GCA_039930405.1 bacterium | reverse complement strand
AGATGGCGAATCGTAAAGGAGTTTTCATTGGCGCGTATGTGCCCAACCATTTGAAGGAATCTTTACGGCGGCGTGCGGCGGCCGAACATAGAACTCTCTCGCAGGAGATCACGCGCATTCTTGAAGAAGCCGTGCACGGTAAAGGACTACCGGCCGGCAGCGTCGATCGGCGCAATCGCGAATCGACACCGCGTCGCCGCACGACCGATCCCGCGCCTCGCCGTCGCAACGTCGACATCGATTATTCCCGCGGCAGCAAACCTGGCGACGAGCGCAGCTAGGCAAACCGTTCGGTAACTCGCTTGAAATATCTCGTCATTGCTTGCCTCTTCGCGCTGCTGCTGTTGTTGCTCTATGCGCGCATTCGTCCTTACCTGGTGGCCCTGCAAAAAATATTTACGGTCGCGCGCAACATTAGTGACCCCGAGTCCACCTCAAATTCTCGCAGCAGCACGGGCAGCATAACTGACCGCAAACTGGTGCGCTGTGGTGCGTGCGGAACGTGGGTACCGGCCGAACGTGCGATTGGCAGCGGCGCCGGCGGCGCAGTTTATTGTTCGCGCGAGTGTCTCGAGAAGAAATCCGATCGGCGTGAAAAGAAGTTAGCAGGCTAGTCCAAGCAAACGCATAGTTCTCGACCTTAGGAGTTTTCCGACACTTACTTGCCGCCTGCGGCCTCTTCCGGCAACAGATTCCCGGCTTCGTGAATCGCCTTGTTCGTATCGGTAAGGTAAAGAATGATGATGCCGGCGATGAAGAAAATTATCAGCGACAGCAGCGCCTGCCGGTAAGAGCCGGTTGCCGCGACCACAGCGCCGAAAGTAAGTGGACCAAGCCACGACGTGCCGCGTTCGGAAACCTCATAGATACCAAAAAACGAAG
The DNA here is from genome assembly GCA_039930405.1 of bacterium. GTDB lineage: Bacteria > Acidobacteriota > Blastocatellia > Pyrinomonadales > Pyrinomonadaceae > PSRF01. Next base: position 4,139 of record JBDTTW010000003.1, on the reverse strand, counting down.
CCTCTCGTCCGGCCGGAATCATGCGCGAGAACAATGACCGTGAAAGCGCTTGCGAGCCGCCTAGCACAATCGCGATGACGACGCCCATCACCCATGCATCTCTTGTAGTATGAAGAAAGCCATACCCGTAGATGACAACGCCAGCCCACGCGACAAGTGAGACCAGGATCGCATTTTTGGTGTTGATGGCATAAGCCAGCCGTTCAAAGAATAACGCGCCGAAGATGGCCACAAACTGAACCATCAAGAAGATTAGTAGGAGAAACGACTGATCTGTCTTGAGGCCGCGTCCCACGAAGAGCTCCTGGGCCATAAAGACTGACGCCATACTGATGACGGTTTGGATACCATCGTTAAAAAACAAATATCCGATGAGGTACCTGAGTGTATATCGCAGGCGAGCGAGCTCGCGAAACGTCCGGCCAAGCTCTGAGAACCCAATCGTTAGATAAGACTTACCAGGTGGTAGGGATTTTTCAGGCGCTCGCGTTTTCAACGTCGCAAAAGTAATCAAGGCGAATCCGCCCCACCAAAGGCCCGCTGAGAGAAGGGAAATGCGGACCGCCAAGTAAGGATCCAAACCCAACCGCGGCGCGCTGGTCACTAACAGGAAGTTAAGCGCAAGCAGAAGTCCCCCGCCAAGATAACCGTAGGCGAACCCTCGACTCGACACTTTATCGCGCTGGTCTTCAGTTGTTATCTCATTTAAGAACCCGTTATAAAAAACCAGCGCGGCGCCGAAGCCGAGATTTGCAATGATGAAAAGAACACCACCAAGCCAGAAGAGATTGCCCTTGACGAAAAACATCACGCAGGTTGCCGCGACGGCGAGGTAGCAGAACAAGGCCATCATCTTCTTCTTCAGATTGGAATAGTCGGCAATGCTCCCGAGAATTGGGAGAAGAAATATTTGCAGGAATACAGCCGCGGAGACGCAGGTCGGAAAGAATGACTTCGCCGTAATCGCACCCATCGGACCGAGATTGACAACGATTCCATTCTCGCCGACAACCTGCTGCGTTATTTCTGTCAGGTATGGTCCAAAGAGCGCGCCAACGATGGTGGTGGAAAAAGCAGAGTTGGCCCAGTCGTAGATCTTCCAACCAAAAACTTCGCGCGGATTGTTCTTGTCGAGGTTAGCTTGCATGGTGCAGCAGCAGCAGCCTAAAGGCTGGACTCTGAACTTCCGGCTTCACACTCTCGCTGTCTCGCTTTCCCCGTCAATGTTTCCACGATCGCCGGAGTAATGTCTGCAAGCGTTCTGATGCCGGTTGCGATGCGATTGCTATCTCGCCCCCAAACGATGGTGGGAACGTTGTTCGACGTGTGATTTCGCGACGAAAGATCTTCGATGTTGCCGTGATCGCTGGTGAGTATAACGGAAGTGCTATTCAGATCAATACGAACTAATAACTCCCGGATAAGCCGCGCCAGGTTTTGCAAAGTCGTTCTTGCTAGTTCCAGATCCTGTTTGTGACCGATCTTGTCGGTGATGAAGTATTCGTAAAGCGTAAACCTGTTTGCCGCGACGATCGACGCCAGAACTTCCGCTGCTTGTTCAGCGCTGCGCACTTCGACGTCTTCACCCCGTTCGCTCAGCAACTGGTTCGTAAAGTCATGATAGACGGCGCGACCCGCCTTCAGGTCGGAGACCTGGCGAAAGGGCACGGCCGCGGCTTCCAGCGCCGCGGTGGTGGCCGAGACCCAGCGCGGACGCTCGTCAAAAAAGCGCTGCGTGTAAGTGTTTGCAAACGTAATTGGACCAATGCCGGCGCGTTGCAACTGGAGAAAAATCGAATGCTCGCGAAGAATTTCCAGCATCGCCGCATTCGGAAATCCCTGTTTGTGATAACCGAGCAATTGCGGGACGTTTATTCCGGTGAGAATTGTGGTTTGGCCGGAAGCGCTTTGCGGCCGTCCTTCAATCCCCAGCCGCGGGTCGGTCGGCACGACGATACCGTTGTGTATTGTTGTGGCTTTCTCATCTGCGAACAGCGCCAACGGCTCTGCGTCAACCAGACCATCGAAAGGATTTTGTGGCCCACGCGCGCCAATCCCGAGACCGTCGATAAAGAAAAGTAGAACTGACATTCGCAGTGATGAATATCATCCGCAATGTTTGCGTGCAAGTACAACTCTGGATTAATCTCACCAAATTCACATTTCTTCTGAGGCGCCACTTAACCGCAGGAAAGCCTGCATATAAATTCGCCGTCTGCATCAATAATGCTGATTATCCAGCCTCACTGGAAGTCCATAAGATCTCTCGCGTGCTAGCTGACGAGGGCGCTGCGATCGATGGGGACGTCCGTTTGGTGGATGACAGCGGCGAAGATTATTTGTATCCAGCCATGTATTTTGTCTTGGTGGATTCAACTTCCAAGTGCAACGGTGGAATTGGCTTTCGCTCCAGCGGAGCGAGATGTTCATAGCTACGAACGCACCCCAAAAGGATCTCGCTCCGGTAGGAGCGAAACCCGGCAGCAGAGCGAGAGACAGACCGGGTAAAGCGGTTACGCTCCTTGGAGCTAAGGAGCAAAGAAAAGGATCACCAGGCCATAAACATCTCGCCTCGCTGGGGCGAAGCGACAAACGATGATCACCGGGCCTAAAGCCACGGTGCTAATTAGATCGCTCCGCGCTTACCAGAACACGCCGCTACTCGTCCTGTGTCGCAGACTGATCGTTGAACTCCGGTCGGGAAAGAAGATACTATCCCCCGTTAAACCTCGCCGTTTAGACCTTCTTCAGTTAGACGATTTTGGGATGAACCGAAAGCTGACAAGTCACGCCTCGACTCCTTCGACTCGCTCGACACTTTCGCCTGATTGCAAATTCTTCTACTCGAGCCTGCTGTGCACCGCGATATTCAGTCTGCTGGTTTTAGTCCCCAGCGCGATGGGCCAACACTTGACGGGCCGCATCAAGGGTACTGTCAAGGTCACTAGCGAAGCCACAGATGTGCCTCCCGCTTTACTTGTGGGGGCGCGGCTTACGCTCGTGAATCGCGACCTGCCCGTTCAAGTTTTCAAGGTAGTCACTGACGATGTGGGCAATTTCATTTTCGCCGATCTGCCGGCGGCGATATTTGTGCTGACGGTTGAGGCCGATGGCTTGGCCACCGTGAAGCGTGAAATCAGTCTGCCGCCGGGTGTAGGGCTGACCGTTGAAATCGTGATGAAAGCTACGCTTTCCGAAACGGTTACCATTCGTGAGGAAGAGGGCCTGCTCAGCACGGCCGAAACAACCACCAGCAATACCGTCCGCGCCCAAACACTGACGGATGTGCCGCTGCCGGCAGAGAATTATCAGAGCGCGCCGTTGCTGAATCCCGGCGTGGTCCGCGGGTTGGACGGAGTGGACCACCAGAAAGGAGCCCGCGCAGGCCAGAGCGCCTACACAGTCAACGGTGTGGACATCACGGATCCGGTTACTGGAAACCTGGCCTTCGACATCCCGCTCGAAGCGGCAGCAGAGGTAAGAACTGAAGAGAACCCGTACTCGGCGGTGTTTGGCCGGCTTACCGGCGGTGCGACCGATCTCGAAACCAAAGGCGGCAGCAACAAATTCAAAGTCACGGCCGCGCGTATCTTTCCAACTTTTCGCAACACATTCACTGGCGCAATCGATTCATTTCGCCCGCGCGTCACCTTTAGCGGCCCGGTCGCCCGCGCTCGTCTTTTCTTCCTGCAGTCCCTTGAATACCGTTTCACGCGCACTCGCGTGCCGAGCCTCAAAGCCCCGGGAGACGAGTCAACCTCAGAGAACTTCAGCTCATTCACGCAGTTCGATCTCAAGATCAACAAGACCAACAGCGCTAAATTCGTCGCGGCGTTTTTCCCGCAGAAGTTGCGCTTCGCCGGACTCAATACTTTCAATCCGCAGCCGACGACACCGAATACAAAGCAGCGAGGCATGCTCTTCTCGATCTCCGAGCAGGCAATCTTCAAGGACGCTTCGTTTCTCTCTTCCACATTAAGCTACAAGACCTTTGACCTTGACGTCTTCGGGCAGGGGACGCGACCGCTTGAGTTGTTGCCGGAAGGCAACACCGGTAACTACTTCGCCGACATCCGCAGGCAGTCGCAAAGGTTTCAGTGGCGGGAGGTTTACTACTCGCACGGGCTTGAATTTCATGG
>JBDTTW010000002.1:0-8278 GCA_039930405.1 bacterium | reverse complement strand
CTGTTTGCTGTTTGCTGTTTACTGTTTGCTGTTTACTGTTTGCTGTTTGCTGTTTACTGTTTGCTGTTTGCTGTTTGCTGTTCACTATTTGCTCTCTTCCGGTAGTTCCCGAAACGATGAGCGCAAACTGCAAAAGAGATTAAAGCGAATTACCAACCAGACCGCGATTAAACCATCAATCATCGCAATTTTCTTGCCTTCGTCATAAGTACGACCGTAATAGCTGATTGGCACTTCGTAAATCGGCACTTTCAACTTGGCGATCTTCGCCACGACCTCAACCTCAAAGCCAAACCCGCTCGAGACGATCGTCATGTTGCGAATGATCTCACCGCGAAACGCTTTGTAGCCGGTTTCGACGTCCGTCATGTTCAGGTTGGTAAGCGAATTGGAGAGAAACGTCAGGAACTTGTTGGCGACGTAGTGATAAAAGTACAGAACGCGCGTGGCCCGGCGCACCAGAAACCGAGAACCGAAAACCGCGTGCGCATGCCCCTCGAGAATGGGACGAATCACGCCATAAATGTCCGTCGGGTCATATTCCAGATCCGCATCCTGCACGATCACAATCGCCCCGGTAGTCAAGGCGAATCCGGTTTTGAGCGCGGCGGTCTTGCCCTCATTACGCGGCTGCCGCACCAAACGCACCTGGCTATGCGTCGCCGCCAGCTCGGCTGCCACCTCGCCCGTGCGATCGGTTGAGCAGTCGTCAACGATGATGATTTCGAGCAGGCACGGAACGTCCAATAACTTGCGCACCACTTCGGCGAGGGTCGCTTCTTCATTGAAAACAGGAACCACCACCGACAAGCAGGACGGGTATTCCGTTTCCAGCTTTTCGCTTCCGCTCCCTTGATTGTTCGGTTCCCACTGACTCATTTCCGATTCCTTAGATTGACCAGCCACCGGTTTACTTTCTTCCGCTATCTACGTATTCGCCCGACGCCATGAACCCACGCGCCAACCTGCTGGTATCTCCTGATTCTTGAACCTCTCTAACCCAAAAGTTGAAACCCGTTAGATTATTGTCAGGAGGGTCATCAGGATTGCGATGAAAGTACCCGAAGTAATGAAGCAGCACTAGTGAGCGAATCTCTTCTTTTTCAACAAAGGCCTTAGTGTTTACCACCTCAACCAGTGCCTGCGCTCGCGTGCTAGTTCCCTGTTTCAGCCTGTCGATAAGCTCAGCTCGGTCCGCAGCCGCGAGCGTGAGTCCCGCATTTCTAATCAACGCGTCAACATAAAGCTCATCTGACGCCCCTTTGTAAAGCGCCTGAAACCGCGGGCGTTCGACCCAACTCTCGCTAAACTTGCGCATACGATCTTCGAGAGTGGTTTTCTGCTCGGGCTCATCGGTAATTATTCCGCGACTGATTGTATCTATGTCATTGAGGAATTCTGCATAGCGTGGCATTTGACCGTAAGAGGCCACATAAAACCGATAAAGCTTCTGGGCCCAGGCTTGGTACTGCCCCAGCACGTTAACGGGATCGCGTTTAATCAAGACGTCCCACTCTCTAACTGGAAGCGCGAACGGCAACTCACTTTTGGCTTCCGTTTCCGGTTCGGTCTTGACTACCGCATAAAGGTCGGCACCTTCATTTCCATTGATTCCGGTACCGGGGAAACTTTGAATGTAACGCAGTCGCCCCGCGGTGATTCCGCGTCCGAGCATGTTTTCCACGGCGACGCGATATTCCGGCCGGAGCCGCGAACGGTGCACCGCAAGGTACGACACCGGAGTCTCTTCCAGTACGTCGAGAAACCTATTGGGAATCGGTTGCTGGCGAAAGAGCGATTCGATCTCGTTCAAAATAGGCGTGCCGAAACCTGAAACCGCAGTCACCAACGGCCGATTGTGATCCGCCTGCCGCAACACGTAGCGATAGTTTCCTTCTTCACCTCCCGCAGGCAGGTGAACTATTCCGCCGCGCATCGGCGTTTGCTTGAAATAAAGTGTGAGAGCATCGGGGTCTACCTCGCCGTGAACCAGATTGAGCGGCGCCGCGTGCTGCTCAAAAAGCAACAGCGCGCAAACGAGCGCATAAACCGGCAGGCTGGGAATAGCAGGCTTGCGAGCTTGAATCGCTTTGACAAGCCGATTAGTGCCCAGTCCTGCCAACAGCGCGATACCCAGGCAGGCAAGCATTCCCCAACGTGCGGGAACGCGCACACTTCTGAACAGAAAGACGTAGTTGAACAAATAGCGGTGAAAAAAGAAATGCATTCCCAGCGAGCCACAGAACCCCACAACTGTCCAAATCAATCCGATTATTAGAATCTCTGAATGCCGCTCCGAGCGAATTGTTTCCAGCAGATTGCGCTCGCCCCGAAACCACGAAGCCCGGGGAAAGGCAAAGCAAAAGCGAATTACGACGGCCAGCACGAAAAGCGCCAGCGGGCCGCCGGCGTGAGTTATTCGCAGTGACTCAAAACCGAAAAGCCTAATACCTTGTGCGTAACCAAAGGCCAGGGTGGAGACGATCAGGCAGCCGAGCGCAAACAAATCAAGAGCGATCACAAAGACGCGTAAGCGATGTGATCGATCATCGGCGGAAGCGCTCGCCGATCTACCGGCCGGGCTGGCGAAATAGAACGCCGCGGCCATTAAGAGTAGCGGCAGCATGCCGGGAAAAAGGGCGCGCTCACCGGCTTCCGGAACCGGACCAAACCCTCGCCAAAACTTGTTTGCAGGATCCGCTGTCAACCAATTCCCCACGCGTGCAGAGAACCGTAGAGACTCCGGCGCGGTGCGAATAATCCCATACATCTGCGAAACCTTCTGATAGGGCAGAAGAAAAGGAAGCAGCACCAGTCCAGCCACGGCAAGGCAGGTCGCTCCTCGGAGCCACAAATCACGCTCTCTCCAAATGCGGTAACGCGTTAGTAGAAATGCTCCTGAAAGTCCCAGTGGTATTAGTGTCAAAACAAACCAGTGAATGCAGGTGAGCGCGTTCATCGTAAAAGCAATTCCCAACCAGCTTGCGCGTTTCCATGTTCGCTGACGCGCAAAGAGCACCAGCGCCTCCAGCAAGAGCGGAATCCAGCCACAAAACATGTAGTTGAGGTGTCCCAGTTGATGAAAGCGATAGGGTGCGAATCCAAAAACAATTCCGGCTACCCAAGCCACGCCGTCTGAATCCGAAAGCGTGCGGGCCAATCGAAACGCGCCGTAGCCTGAGAGAATGAAGCCTAGTAAGGCAGCAAAGCCCTGCACGGTTATTGGCCGCATCCCAAGAGCAAATAACGGAAAGAACAGCAGCGAGATTCCGTAGTTGTTCTCGCTGAATGCCAGCGTGTAGTGATAAGGAAAAAGAATCGGAGCTTGAAAAAGATTTAGCGGATCGTGAAACGTTTGATGATAGTCCCACCAGAGAATCCAGCTGTTGAGATAAGGGTCACCCGGATCGGGAACGGCGTCGCGGATCATGCGGGCCCACGGCCAGGTCATGATGACCGTCAGGCAGATAAAGGCTATGAAAGGAAAAATGTCGCGCCGGATTACTCTACGAGTCATTTAATAGTCCGATCCCAAGTAGCCCAACTCTATCTGAAAGCGGCAGCAGCGTAGGGTAGTAGCCTAATTTGGATTCTTGTAAAGCAAACTGTTAGGGTGCGGCCGTTGGATACCATTCAACCATCGCAAACTAACAGTTTGCTTTACGAAATTAAGGCACTACTCAAGATAGCGCTCGGTTGAGTTTTCAATCGCCAGGCGGTAAAGTTCAGCGAACCCCGTCCGGTATTAGAAAATTTCTGTGTGGGTGACAGTAGAGTATTTCGCGGTGGTTTTCTAGCCTCTCAATGCTGAGACTGTCAAGCGGCGCCCTGCCCGCGGTAATCGACCGAGTCTTTGGTCGGTGCCGGGCGCGCTTACGATCGGAAATGTTCGAGTAGTTTCAGCAGATTACAAAGTGCCTTATGGAGAGACTTAGATGGCCCTGCGGAAGGGTTTCCAGGTGAACCTTGGCAATGTCTGGTTCGCTGGTGATGCCAAAATTACTGATAATCCTTATCTTAGAAGCGGGCTGCCCAATGACGTGCAGCCGGGCGCAGCAGTAAACGTTCCATTGGCAATTACGGCTCCCGGAAAACCCGGCGAGTACCTGCTGCAGATTGATTTAGTGCAGGAAATGGTTTCCTGGTTTTCGGAAAAAGGAAACAACTCTCCCAAAGTAAAAGTAAAGGTTGGAGACTAGGGGAACCGTCGTTACGGCCGGCGCACCAGTGACCATGAGGCTTGCTTTTTTCACACCATTAAATCCGCAAAAATCGGGAATCTCAGATTACAGCGAAGACCTTCTGCCGCACCTGCGTGCGGGCGCAGAGGTCACGCTCTTTGTCGATGGCTTTGAGCCCGCGAATGAAAGCGTGCGCCGGCGTTTTGATTACGTTGATTACAAACGTCAACCGGCCCTGCTCCAGACTCTCGCAAACTATGACGCTGTGGTCTATCACCTGGGAAATGACCACCGTTATCACGCGGGAATGTTAGAGGTTGCGCGCCAGTATCCGGGCATCGTGGTCTTTCACGACTTCGCCTTGCAGGATTTTTTCCTCGGCCTGGCGCAGGCGCGCGGACAGATGGAGATCTATCTGGAAGAGGTCGCAGCTTGTCACGGTTACGACGCAACTTACCAGGCGGCTGAGGCTTTGCAGCGCGGCAGCGTCCCGCCACTCGTAGCTCGCCCGCTCGACTTCCCTTTGAATTGTCGCATCGCGCGCCGCGCCGAAGGCATTATCGTTCATTCCGAGTGGGCGCGGGCGCGCTTCGCGGAAATTGCGCCCGCGGTGCCGGTCGCGCACATCAGCATGCCGGTTAAGCAGCCGCCGGCACACAACACCTGGCAAAACTTGAACGACAAAGCGCCGGTGCAAATTGCTAACTTCGGACTAATCACGCCGGGCAAAGGAATTGAGAAAGTGCTGCGCGCGCTGTCTTCGCTCAAGGCCGATCATAATTTTCATTACACTCTTGTCGGCGAGCCCAATTCGTTTTTTGACGTGCGCGCATTGGTGCGGCAATACGATATGGAAGACCGCGTCACCATCACGGGCCATGTGAAGCTGAACGAGTTTGAGCGCCGCATCGCTGCGACGGACATCGCCATCAACCTGCGCGACCGCACTGTCGGTGAAACTTCGGCAAGTCTCTGCCGCATCATGGCGGCTGGGGTTCCCGCGATCGTCTACGACGTGGGAGCGTTTTCGGAGTTACCAAACGACGCGGTGATAAAAATCGATCACGATGCGTACGCTGATGCGCTGCTTAGCGCTTATCTGCGGCGGCTAATAGAGGACTCTGGTCTGCGCGCGCGCATTGGCGTGAACGCCAGTCGCTATATGCTCGCGGAACACACTCTGGAAAAGGGCGCCGCTGCCTATCTCGCCTTTATCCACAAGGTCGTGTCCCGGCGCACAAGACATGAATTCCTAAATCGCATTGGCGACGAAATAGCGTTGCTCGGCGTTCGTGACAATCAAGCTCGATTGCTGCAAAAGGTTGCTCAGGAGGTAGCTGTGCTGGCCCCGCAAGCGCCGCCGCCAAGCCGTTTGGCCCAACAGGCAAACACGGCAACTTTCGTGTCCGGCAATGGTCACGAAAGGCCCGCACCGCCGGCAGCAAATTCGCCGGGACGCCTGCCTAAGCTCGCCGGCATCGACTACAAACGCGCGGCGCTTGAGTATCCCAGCTTGCTGGATGCAGAACGCAGCCACTATCTGCGAACCAAGCCTTTTTATAACCTGGCGCACAAGCCGGTGAAACATTCCGGCTACGGCATGGATGCGGAAACGCACCGGCACTTTTGCGACTTCGCAAACATGGCTGGCGCACTCGGCCTGCCGGCGGGCGCCAGAATTCTCGATGTTGGTTGCGGTTCAGGATGGCTCAGCGAGTATTTCGCGCGCCTGGGCTATGACGTCACCGGGATCGACATTAGCGATGACCTTATTCGCATGGCCCGGGAACGCGTGGAACAAATACCTTACGGCGTAGACCACGAGACTTCGCTGCACTGCCGCTTTCAAACTCACGATATCGAAGCCGCGGCCCTCGCTGAAAAGTTTGCTGCGGTGCTCTGTTACGATTCGTTGCATCACCTTGAAGACGAGCGCGCCGTCTTTCAGCACCTCGCAGCGATGCTGGATGTTGGCGGGCTACTTTTTATTCTCGAGGGACACAAGCCGGAGAGCGGTTCCGCAACAGACGATGAGTTGCGCGCTGTGATGCGACAGTACGGAACGCTCGAATCGCCTTTCAGTTCGGAGTATCTGCGCGAGTTGATTTCCGCGAACGGCTTTGCGGTGGTAGGCGACTACGTCAGTGTCAACGGGCTGTTCGAACGCGAGATGCTTGAAGGCGAAGCCGGCGATCGAATGTTGCCGCTGCGCACGCTGCCGACTGAATATCATTACCTCACCTGCATGAAAGTTACCGACGGCAAGCCTGCGACCAGCGTGCTCGATAGCCGCCAACCGGGAATGCTGCACGCTGAATTCAAGCTGAACGGATCTTTGCCGCAACATATCAGCGCCGGAGAGAAACTCGAACTGGCGCTAACTGTCAAAAATATCGGCGATACGCTATGGCTTAGCGGGCAGACAGTGCGCCGCGGCGTAGTGATGCCGGGTGTCAGGATTATTAACGCGCGCGGCGAGATCGTTACTGAGCTTCATGGGCATCCAATGCTGCCGCAGGCAGTGCCGTCCGGACAGACTGTTGACTTCGAGATCCAATTGGTCGCACCGGCGGCGCCCGGCACGTATACGATCAGTATTGACTTAGTGGACCAGCACGTCTGCTGGTTTGCAGATATCGGATCGCAGCCACTTGTTTTGCACTTTGAAGTTGACGACCGCGCGTAAACGTTCGATCACTTACCGCTACTGCAGCTTGTACAGGCATACCAGATGACGCGTGAAGAAATCCTGGTGGAACTGAAGCGGCTCAAGCCCTGGTTCCACCGCATCGATCTTGGCGACGGTATCTTCACCAAAACCGAAAGCGTGATGGGCGAGCCGGTCGATCATCCGCTTGGTCCCTGGCAGACGATGCAAAAACTATTGCCGCCCGACCTCAGCGGCAAGACGTTGCTGGACGTTGGCTGCAACGCCGGGTTCTACGCCTTCGAGGCCAAGCGTCGCGGCGCTGAACGCGTGTTGGGAGTTGATGGTCAGCGCCAGCACGTGCGGCAGGGATTGTTTGTGCGGAAGGTTCTCGGCCTCGACGTTGAGTTTCGCCGGCTGAATGTTTATGAACTCAGCCCGCGCACGGTCGGGCAGTTTGATATCACGCTCGCGCTCGGGCTGCTCTATCACCTGAAACATCCGATCCTGGCGCTGGAAAATCTCTATCAAGTTACGAAGGAACTGCTGATCATCGAAACTGCGATCATGCCTCCCGAACGCACGCCCGAATCGTTCGCACACCCCCTTGGCGAACAAGAGATGTTGTTGCACAGCCTCGCCTTTGTTGAGAATCCGGCGCACGCCAAGGAACAGGTCTTCAATTGGTTTCTGCCAGGCGTGGAGTCGCTCAAGGCTTTGCTGCGCAGTGCGGGGTTCGACCAGGTGGAAGTCGTGGCAGCCAAAGATGAGCGCGCGATAGTTGTCTGCCGCAAGACCAAGGCAACAAATGACGAGGCCGAGGCGCTGAAACACTTCGTCGCTCAACTGACAATCGAACAAGGACCGCGCGAATGTGCACCAGCTTCAGAACTGACTTTCCATCTTCGCGTGGAGAACATCGGCATGGCGCGCTGGCCAACCGGCGGCGAGGATGTTACCGGTAAAGGCGCCGTCTATCTCGGTTCGCATCTGTTGCAAGACACGGAAGAGGAAGTTGACTGGGATTATGGACGGGCGCGCCTGCCGCAGGATCTGGAACCGGGTGCAGCGGCTCAGATTGAAATCAAGTTGCGTGCTCCGCAAACACCCGGCCAATACATTGTGGAATTCGATATGGTCGCTGAGCACATCACCTGGTTTGAAGATCACGGCTCGGGCACGCTAAGGCAGGAACTGATCGTAAATTAGTCCAAAGTCCAAAGTCTAAAACCGAGTGTCTAGTATCGGCACAATGACTTTGGACTTTGGACTTTGGACTTTGGACTTTGGACTTTGGACTTGCCTTTAGTCCCGCACGGCAACGATCGTCGATCGCTCCTCAAACCGATCGCCGTACATGTAGTAATACTGCGCGCTGCTCACCTTTGCGATGCCGAAGCCGAGCATGCCAAACACTTCACGATAAACGCCGAGTGAATAAGTCCACCAG
>JBDTTW010000001.1:0-2406 GCA_039930405.1 bacterium | reverse complement strand
CATGCTTCGCATGAAACAAACTTATCGCGACAAAGACATCGCTGATCGAATGTTCCTGCAACACAAGCTTGGGGGCGAGAGGTAAACCTGTCTTTCGAAACGCGTCTCGCCTTTTTGGACTTCCTTCGTGAATGGAGCAGAGTGTTGCGCATTGCGATTCTTTCATCGGAAGCGGTGCCTTTCGCCAAGACGGGCGGGCTTGCTGACGTTGCCGGCGCGCTGCCCAAAGCATTGGCCGCGCAGGGCGTGGATGCGCGGCTGATTCTCCCGCTTCATCAACAGATTGATCGCAGTCTGCTCAACGACGAGGTCATCGAAGACGTTCCGGTCGAATGGCGCGGGCATGTTTCACCAATTCGCGTTTTTCAAAGTGAGGCCGCGGGCGCTCCTGCTTACCTGATTGACGCAAGATTCTATTTTGACAAGCCTTCCATCTACGGTTATGCAAACGATCACGAGCGCTATGCCTTTTTCTCGCGTGCTGCGCTCGCGCTCTTAAGAAAACTTGACTGGCAACCGGATGTGATTCATGGCAACGACTGGCCCTGCGGTTTTGCAATGAGCGAATTGCGCGCGCGCCGCCGTCATGACGAGTTTTTCAGGGAGACGAAAACTGTCTTCTCGATTCACAACCTCGCTTACCAGGGAACGTTTGATCCGAAAGATCTTTGGTGGCTGGGTTTTGGCGATTCGCCTGAGCAAGACGACTTTATGCTGAAAGGCGTGGCCTCGGCTCTGAAAGCGGGCTTGATCTCAGCCGACGCTCTTTCCACAGTCAGCCGTCGTTACGCTGAAGAAATTCAAACTCCTGAGCAGGGTGCCGGGCTTGACTGGCTACTGCGGTCGCGTCGCGACCGGTTGGTCGGCATCGCCAACGGTGTCGATTACGATTTGTGGAATCCGGAAATCGATCCATACATCGCCGCCAATTTTTCCGCTGCAGATTTAACCGACAAACGCGAGTGCAAACGCGATCTGCTGCGCCGGTTTGCGCTGCCTGAAGAGTTAGACCGTCCCATCATCGCAGTCATTTCCCGGCTGGTTTCGCAAAAAGGCTATGACCTGATTCGCCAACTTTCGAACGCGATTCTGCAGACCGGATCGTTTTTCATCGCCCTGGGCGCCGGCGCCAAAGACTACGAAGACTTTTTGCAAAGCTGGCACGACCTGGCGCCGCGGCAGGTCGGTATTTACAAAGGGTATGCCGGTGAACCGTTGGCGCATCAAATCGAAGCCGGCGCGGATATGTTTCTGATGCCGTCGCAGTACGAGCCTTGCGGTTTGAACCAGATGTACAGCATGCGTTACGGCACCGTGCCGATAGTGCGAGCGACCGGCGGCCTGGACGACACGGTGGAAAATTTCAATGCGCAGGACGGCACCGGCACAGGCTTCAAGTTTCGCGAGTACCATGCGGGCGCGTTGCTTGATAAAATACGTGAAGCCCTTTACTTTTACAGCAAGCCCGAAATTTGGCAGCGGATACAACTTAACGGCATGGCGCAGGACAATTCCTGGGACGCCGCCGCTAAGAAATATATTGGTCTTTACGAGCAGCTGGTTGGTGTGCAGGCGAAAACAAACGCAGTCGTATCTTGATGGATTTCTCTGTGCGTCCTTTGTGTTCTCTCCGACTCTGTGGTGAGCAATCGCCAGGAAATTCACCACCGAGGCACAAAGAATACAAAGGACGCACAGAGAGAAAAGTCAGTTAATCTATCGGCCAAAACAGAGTCTGACTTGTCTGAAGGTTAAGGTATGAAGGAGAACATAAATGAGCGAACAGGTAACCGAAGTTAACGACAGCAGTTTTGAGAAAGACGTTTTGCAATCAGACAAGCCGGTGCTGGTGGATTTCTGGGCGGCCTGGTGCGCGCCCTGCCGCATGCTGGCGCCCACCGTCGACGCGATCGCCGAAAAATATTCGGCTAACGCGCGGGTGGTCAAAGTGAATGTCGACGATAACCCGTCAATCTCGCAGCGCTACGGCATTAAGGGCATTCCCACCCTGATTCTTTTTAAAGGCGGCAAGGAAGAGGAACGCGTAGTCGGCGCAACTTCAAAAGAAGCCATCTCGCGCATGATTGATAAACACGTAACCGGCGCCGCGACGGCGTAATTGATAAGCAGACAGCAGACAGCAGACAGCAAACAGCCAATCCGCACGCGTCGGGCCGTCAAACATCTCCTCGCAAGGAGCCAGACATTCCTGCGTAACACAATTCTTTTTGCTGAGAGCTGTTTGTTGTGAGCTTTTTGCTGTGAGCTGTCTGTTGTGAGCTTTTTGCTGTGAGCTGCCGGCTGTCTGCTGTTTGCTGTTCACTGTTTGCTGTTTACTGTTTTCTAAATACATGTCCAAGATCATCGTAGTCATAGGCGCTCAATGGGGCGACGAAGGAAAAGGCA